>JBAWVV010000123.1:0-11145 GCA_037147115.1 Planctomycetia bacterium
CCATCCCAGCCAGCGGAGCAGACGGCCGTGGACCAAGACAAACGAAATCGGGATGCCGGTTCCGGAGGAAATCCTCCGGGTGATACCTGGGCTGACGGTCTTCCGCAGGGGCGGCGGTGGAGTGGGATCGCCTGGAGCCTCCTGTTCCTCCTCGTGCCGGTCCTCGGAACAGCGACCTTCGTCATCGCCCCCTACTACGACCACTGGCTCCCCAAGGATGTCTCCGTCCACGGCCGATCGATCGACGACCTGTTCTATTTCATCCTCGTGCTAACCGGTGTCATCTTCCTGGCGACCGAACTGATCCTCTTTTGGTTCATGTGGAAGTACGACGCCGCCGCCTCGTCGAAGCCGGCCACCTACATCCACGGCAGCCATGCGCTCGAGGTGGTGTGGACGATCATTCCCGCGGCGACCATGCTCTTTCTTGCTATCTACCAGATGAACACCTGGGCCGACATCAAAATGCGCCGGCCCCGGATGTCTCCGTCGGCGGAGGTCGTGGCTCGGCAGTTCGAATGGCGGATTCGGTATCCGGGGCGTGATGAGACGCTCGGGACGCCCGACGATCTGTTCGTCGTCAATGATCTCCATGTCCCGGTTGACGAGGATTTCCTCATCCAACTCAAGAGCATGGACGTCCTCCACAGCTTCTTCCTCCCGAACCTGCGCATGAAGCAGGACGCCGTCCCTGGCATGAAGCAACCGGTGTGGTTCAAGGCCACACAGACCGGGACCTACGACATCGTCTGTGCCGAAGTCTGCGGCTGGGGGCACTACAAGATGAAGGGACGGGTGACGATCGAATCGCGAGCCGACTTCGACCGCTGGCTGGCCCGGATCGAGGCCGAGCAGAAAGCGACCCAGCGTGGCCCGGATGAGATTCCCATGGCCGCCGCCGATTGATCCCTCCAACTCCGTTTTGGGCTCTTTTTTAACCCTCCACCGTCTACAGCCACCCGCCATCGAGCAATCCCGTTCGGGCGAGTTTTCCAGAGGCCAACACCGATGAGCACCGTCACCCAACCGCACGCTCCGTCGCCGGCAACCGCGCCCCACGCGCCCCACGACCCCCACGTTCATGGGGCGCCGCGTGGATCGATGTCGCTGTCGACGTTCCTCTCGACCTACGTGTTCTCGAAGGATCACAAGGTCATCGGGCTGCAATTCCTGTTCTCGACCCTCGTCTGGTTTCTCATCGGCGGGCTTCTCGCTCTGGCCGTCCGCTGGCAGGTGGCCTGGCCGTGGTCCGATGTCCCGGTGCTCGGCAAACTCTTCGCCCAGCAGGGGGGGCAGATGGCGCCCGAGTTCTACACCATGCTGTTCACGATGCACGCGACGGTGATGATCTTCCTGGTCATCATCCCGATTCTGGCGGGAGCCTTCGGCAACTTCTTGATCCCGCTCATGATCGGCGCCGATGACATGGCCTTCCCGACGCTCAACATGTTGAGCTACTGGTTCATGTGGCCGGCGTTCTTTTTCTTCGGCGTGAGTTTCTTCGTCGAGGGAGGAGCGGCTGCGGGGGGCTGGACGAGCTATCCGCCGCTGTCAACGAGCACCGTTTCGGCTCCGGGCGCTGGCATGGGGCAGACGCTCTGGCTCCTCGGCCTGACGATGGTCGGGGTGTCGTCGATGCTCGGGAGCGTCAACTACATGACGACAATCATCCTCATGCGGGCCCCGGGGATGACGATGTTCCGCCTCCCGATGACGATCTGGGCGATGTTCATCACCGCGATCCTCCAGGCCTTCGCCCTCCCGGTGCTGACGGCCGCCGGGTTCATGCAACTCACCGACCGCCTCATCGGGACGGGGTTCTTCAGCCCCGAGGGGAACATCATCAACAACGCCATGTCGGGCGCCGGCGGCGGCCAACCGATTCTCTGGCAGCACCTCTTCTGGTTTTACAGCCATCCGGCGGTCTACATCATGATCCTGCCGGCGATGGGGATGGTCTCCGACATCCTCACGACCTTCGCCCGCAAGCCGCTGTTCGGCTACCGGCCGATGGTCTACTCGATCGCGGGAATCGCTGGCCTCGGATTCATCGTCTGGGGTCACCACATGTTCATCTCCGGGATGAACCCGGCCCTCGGCATCACCTTCATGGTGGCGACGATGATGATCGCGCTCCCCAGCGCCGTGAAGACCTTCAATTGGCTCGGCACGATCTGGGGGGGGCGGATCCACTACACGACGGCGATGCTGTTCGCGATCTCGTTCGTCTCGATGTTCATCATCGGCGGGCTGTCGGGGATTTTCATGGCGGCCACGCCGGTCGACATCTTCATCCATGACACCTACTTCATCGTCGCCCACTTCCACTACGTGCTCTTCGCCGGCACGGCGATGGGGGTGTGGGCCGGGATCTACTACTGGTTTCCGAAGATGTTCGGGCGGACGATGAACGAGTTTTGGGGGAAGGTCCACTTCTTCCTCACCTTCACCTTCTTGAACGGCACCTTCTTCACGATGCACATTCTCGGCGCGGTCGGCTTCCCGCGGCGCCTCGCCGATGCCTACCACTACGAGACCTTCCACCACCTTCAACCCCTCAACGCCTTCATGACGTGGTGTGCCATGGGGATGGTGGCCTCGCAGATCATCTTCGCCATCAACTTCTTCTGGAGCATGTTCCGCGGCCCCGTCGCCGGTCGGAATCCCTGGAACGCCAACACGCTTGAGTGGACCGCGCCGAGCCCTCCGGGCCACGGCAACTTCGACTTTCAGCCGATCGTCTACCGCGGCCCTTACGAGTACTCCGTGCCGGGCTGCGAGAAGGATTACCTCATGCAGACCGATCCCCCCCATCCCGCGGAAGCGGCGGCCGCTGCGGCCGCCCACGCCTGATCGATTCCCCGACCGAGCGTGACGGTATCGTCCATGGCTAGCGCCCCCATCGGCTCCCCATCCCCCGCGCGGTCGACGGTCAACGGACCGGCGATCGTCGCATGGATTCTCGTTGCCACGACGGCGCTTCTGCTCTCTTTCGGGGCCCTTGTAACCACGTACGACGCGGCGATGGCCGTGCCCGATTGGCCGGCGACCTTCGGCCACAACATGTTTCTCTATCCGCTCGGGGAGTGGTTCTGGGGGCCGTGGGACCTGTTCCTCGAGCATGGCCACCGGCTCCTCGGGGCGACCGTCGGGATGCTCTCGCTGCTCTTGGTGGCGATCCTTTTCTGCCGGCCCGCCTCGCCGGCGCTGCGATGGCTCGTGATCGCAGCGATGGTTCTCGTCGTCGTCCAGGGGGCCCTCGGTGGTCTCCGCGTCATCCTCGACGACAAGACGGTCGCCAAGGTCCATGCCTGCACTGGCCCCCTGTTCTTTGCCGTCGCCACGGCGATCGCCGTTCTGGCCGGTCGCCGGGGTAGGGGAGACTCGTCGGGGCCCGCGATCGACCGGAGCGATGTGGTCGGGCGCGATTCCTTCGTGGCGGTCGGCCCGCTGACGCTCTCCTTGCCGTCTTGGGCGGTGGGGGCTTCGTTGCCGACGGCCCTGGCGGTGGCGGCCTACCTCCAACTGGTCGCCGGGGCCCAACTGCGTCACGCCGATGCGACCCTAGCCCCCTCGACGTTCCGCTGGATGGTGGCGATTCATCTGGCCGGCGCCGCGGTGGTGACGGTGCTCGCGGCACTGACGGTCATCGCCTGGCAACCGCATGAATCGCGAACGGCCCGACGTTGGTCTTTGGCAATCCTCGCGATGGTGGCGGGGCAACTTCTCCTCGGGAGCGGCGCGTGGCTTTTCACCTGGGGCCTGCCCGCCTGGCTCCAGGAGGCCTGGGCGCCAGCCGAAGCGGTCCTCGCCCGCAGCCCGCGCGGTGCCGCCGTGATCACCGGGCATGTCATCCTCGGGATGATGATCCTCGGGGCAGCGGTCGTTCTCGCCTTGGAGTGGGGTGGGGCAGAGCGGCTCGAGCAGATCGCCCGAACAGGGTTCAGGGGCGACGGTCGCCGCCTCGATGGCCCGCAGGCGCGGCTCGTTCCCAGGGCTGTCACCGTTCGCCCCGGGTCCGGGCGAGGTGCCCGATGACCGCCCCTTCCCAGACGATTCCGATGACCGCCGAGCCGTCGCTCTCCCCGTCGGCCGGCGCCGTCGCTTCCGTGGCGGCCGACATCTCCCGGCTCATCCGCCCGCGGATCGCCGTCATGGTTCTCGCCACCGTTGCCACGGCGGCGTGGCTGACCGCCGGGCGGGCCCTCGACGGAGCGGGCTTGGTCGTCGTTCTCCTCGGTACCCTCCTCGTGGCGGCCAGTTCGAGCATCGCCAACCAGATCGTGGAGCGGGACACCGACCGGCTCATGCCGCGCACCGCCGCTCGTCCGCTCGTGACCGGAAGGCTGGGAGTCCGCGACGCTTGGATCCTTGCGGCGGGGCTCCTCTTCGCCGGACTCGTGATCACCGTGGCCGGAGGGGGATGGGCCGCCAGCGCCGCATCGCTTTCGACCTGGCTGCTCTATGTCCTCGTCTACACGCCGCTGAAGCGCGTTACCCCGCTGAACACCGCCGTCGGCGCCGTCACCGGAGCCCTTCCGGTGGCGATCGGGTGGTTTGCCGCCGGCGGACCAGGGCGACTCCTAGCCGGCGACGCCGCCGGCGGAATCGCTGCCGGAGCGCTCGCTACGGTGCTCTACCTCTGGCAGTTTCCCCATTTCATGGCGATCGCCTGGCTGTACCGCAAACAGTATTCCGATGCCGGGCTGAAGATGCTCACCGTCGTCGATCCGGGGGGGCTGCGGGCCGCGGGGCAGGCGCTGGCGGCGGCCCTGGCGATGGTGCCGGTGAGCCTCCTCTTGGCCGTGCCGTCGGCAAGCGTCTGGATGTTCCTCGTGGCGGCGGTCGCCTCGGTCGGCTACGTGGCGGCGACGATCCGCTTCGCGGTCGCCCGCGACGACCCCTCCGCTCGCAGTCTGCTCCTCGTGTCGCTCACTTCCCTCGCCGCCATCCTTGTCGCCGCGGTCGTTTGTGGCGGCCCCCCCTCCTGATTCCACGACCACGCCCCCGTGGCGTCGCCGACGCGCCCCCTCAACCATCCAGACACGCCCATGAATGCCTCCGCCCCTTCGATCCCGCACGGCCACGACGATCGCGATGCCCATGGGCACGACGACCACGGGGGCGGTCACGGGCATATCGTCCTCCAGTACCAGCCGGGGCTGCCCCTCTCGAAGGGAAAGCTCATCATGTGGCTGTTCCTCTCGACCGAGATCATGTTTTTCGCCGCTCTCCTCGGCAGCTACGTCGTGCTCCGGTTCGGCGCCGCCGTCTGGCCGAAGCCCCACCATGTCCACTTGAGTGAACCGATCGGCGCTTTCAATACGTTCGTGCTCATCTGCTCGAGCGTGACGATCGTTCTCGCCTTCGAAGCGGCGAAGGCCAACAAGGCGGCGATGGCGAAGAATTGGATGCTCGCCACGCTCCTCCTTGGCAGCCTATTTCTGGGGATCAAGGGCTACGAATATTCGGCAAAGTTCTCGCACGGCATCTACCCGTCCCAGCCCCACAGCCGGATCTACGAGAAGCCCGATCTCTACTACGGCTCCGCCGTCCGCGCCCGGCTCGACGAGTTGCGGAAGGTTCCCGTTGGCCTGGTGCCGGCTGGGCTGCGGGACGAGGCCGACCGTTCCGCGGAGGCGGGTGGCACCGTCGATCTTCTCAAGCGGCTCGACGAAGCGCCGGCGGACAAACTTCCGGCGGAGCAGCAAACGGCCCGCGGCCGACTCCAAAAGGTTCAAAAAATGCTGACCGACCCTGGCCAGCAGCCGTTCGATCTGGCGGTCGTCGCCGACCAGGTCATGCCGCTGCCGTCGGAAGGGACGGGGAGCCACGGAGGCCATGCCTCGGGGCTCAACGACGTCTTCCCCTGGCTCCGTCTGCCGGCGGTGATCCCCGGGGGGAACATGTGGGCCAGCACCTACTTCCTCCTCACCGGTTTCCACGCCATCCACGTCATGGTCGGCCTTCTCGTGTTTGCGATCCTCCTCACCTACCGGCTCGACCGCAAGCGGGCCGGGATGATCGAGAACGCCGGCCTTTATTGGCACTTCGTCGACCTCGTGTGGATCTTCCTCTTCCCGCTCCTCTACCTGTTCTGAAATCCGCCGCAGACGCTCCCCGCGTCGCGGTTCACCGCCATCCGAGCCCGAGGTTTCCATGTCCGAGCCTACCTCCCCCGCCGACTCCCACGGACCGATCACGCGGGTCGGTGCCCCGCCATCCAGCGCGGCCCACGATTCCGATTCCGACTCCGGCCACGACGACCATGGTGATGACCATGGCTCCCACGGGGGCATCGGCCAGTATCTGGCCGTCTTCGCCGCCCTCTGCCTGCTGACAACGATGTCGTTCCTCACCTACTCGTCGGTCTGGCCATGGCGCGACCAGCCGCATGTCGGGTGGGCGTTCATGATGGCGGTGTCGTGCACGAAGGCGATGCTCGTCGTGCTCTTCTTCATGCACGTGCTGTGGGAGGCGAACTGGAAGTTCGTTCTCACGATCCCCGCGGCGATGATGGCAATCTTCCTGGCGCTGATGCTCGTCCCCGACGTCGGCCTGCGGAACCGGATGGTGGCCCAGGAGCGCCTCCTCCACATGGCCCGCCCCAACGATCTCCTCCTCATGGAGCGGGCCGCTGAGGCACAACTGCTCGCCGATCCGGCCGCCCATTGAACGCTCTCACCCGAAATCCGATGCCGCGTGTCACGGCCCCCGCCATGTCACCCCGCCTCGTCACGGCCGGCCGCCACGCCCCCCGACTGCCTGTCGTGCTGGTCGTCGGAGCGGCGTTCCGTCTGGCGGTCTGCGGCCTGGCGGTCTGCGGCCTGGCGGTCTGCGGCCTGGCAGGCTGCGGCTCGCCGCGTCGCCTGCCGACATCGGTCGAACGGCCCTCTGATGAGCCCAAACCGGTGCCGGGCTTGTTGGAGGAGCCGGGAGAGCAGGCGCAGCCGTTTGTGCTCACCGATCAGGCCGGCGAGGCCTTCGACTCCCGGTCGCTGGCTGGGAAGGTGTGGGTGGGGAGCGTGTTCTTCGCGAACTGCCCGGGGCCGTGCTTCCGCGAGAACCAGGCGCTGGCCGACATGCTTCGGGAGATCGACTCCCCCGATCTCCTCGTTGTCAGCCTCACGTGCGATCCCGAAAACGACACCCCGGAAGTCCTCCGCCGCTACGCCGAGCGCTTCGACGCTGACACGAGTCGGTGGAAGTTTCTCACCGGCGACATGGAGACGATCAAGACGATTGCGAACCAGAGCTTCCGACTGCCGGCCGAAGTCGGTGTCCACTCCGAACGGGGCGTGGTGTTCGACCGGCAGGGACGCCTCCGCGGCGGTTACCACCTCCTCCAGGCCGATCGTGTCGACCTGCTCAAAAAGCTGGTTCGCGAGATCCTCGACGAACAGGCTGACGATCCGCAGCCGGCGACTCCCGCTGCGGACACGCCGTTGGCCCCCTCGATCCCCGCGGGGACCGACCGATGACGCCCACGCTCTTGGCGGTCCATCCGCTCGCCACCACCAACGCCATTCTCAATGCGCTCTCGACGGTGCTGCTCGTTGTCGGTTGGATCGCCATCCGCCAACGCAACTGGCGGGCCCACCGGGCCGCGATGGTGGCGGCGTTCCTGGTCTCGACGGTGTTCCTCGTCTGCTACCTCGCCTACCACTGGATCGTCGGGCATGTGCCGTTCACCGGCCAGGGACCGGTGCGGGTGGTCTATTTTGTGATCCTCATCTCCCACATCCTCCTGGCTGGCACCGTTCCCTTCCTCGCCCTGCGGATGTTTTTCCTCGCCTTCCGCGGTCGTCTCGATGCCCACCGGCGCCTGGGGCGGATCGCCCTGCCGATCTGGCTCTACGTCAGCGTCACCGGTGTCATCATCTACGCCATGCTCTACCACCTTTATCCCCAGAGCGATTTTCCCCGGATCGAGAGATCGGGGGAGGGCACGGACCGGATCACCGCCGGGGTCACTCCCAGTGGCTAATAGGCTGTCGATCGAGTGTAAAACCGCCAGATGCGCCGGCTGTCGGCCCAGGAAACCCTCGGCGTTTCCTGCGGGCGACCAAGTCGAAAAAGGTCAGGGATGACTTTTCCAAAGGAGAGCTAGAATGGATCGAGGAGAAACGACCATGTTCCAGCCATCCTTGAGTGTCGATGCATGCCGGGGCAGGACGATCGACCCGATCCCGCATCCGCGTGTCCGTTCTCGGCTGCTGGCAAGCTTTCGGCCAACGGCAAAATGGGCCGGAGTCGTAGCCATCCTCTTGCTCGTCCTCGTCGCCGGAGAGGCGTTGGGGTGCCCGACCTGCAAGGATGGCGTGGCCGAGTCCGATCCCGAGGGGATGAATCTCGCCCGCGGCTACTTCTACAGCATCCTCATCATGCTCGCGATGCCCTTCACCCTCGCCGGTTCCTTCGGGGCCTATGTGTGGCGGGAGATGCGTCGTCAGGAGAAGGCCCGTCTCGAAGGGCACGACACCGCCATCGACGGCGCGCCGACGGATTGAGCGGCGCCGGGCGGCCTCCTTCCTTCGTGAACTTCCGCGAATCGAAAGGGGCCTGACCGGCAGCCGTGCGGGAGAACGACATGGATCTATCCCCCACGGAATCTCCCCCCCGTCGCCGGCCGCGGAACTGGCACTCCAGGACTGAGCAGTTCCGGCTGTTCTGGATCCTCGTTCCCCTCGTGTTTGTGGCGGCCTGGGTGGAACGAACCTGGTGGAGCCCGACGCCAACCGCCCCCCAGACACCGATCGACACGATCTTGAGCCGCGGTCCGCTGACCAGGACGATCGAAGACGGAGTGACCATCGAAGGGGTGGCTGGCGGCGGGGCGGCGCCCGCCGAACTCATTTCGCCCCCACCGGCCGAACCCACCGCGCCCGCCACCCCGGTCCGCGATGCTGTGGAGACGTTGGCCGACGCGACCGACCTGGCCCTTGTCCGCGACGACACCGTCTTCCGCTCGGCCGATCAACAGGCCTGGTTCGCGATCTGGAAACGTCTCCAGGAGGAGGTGGCGGTCGGGTCGCCCCCGCGCGGCCGGGAGGTGACCTTCGCCCAACTCTTTGCACAGCCGCGGAGCTTCCGTGGCCGACGCGTCCGGGTCGCTGGGACGATCCGGCGACTCCAGGAGGTCGCGGCACCGGCCAACCCCCTCGGAATCGCCACCTATTGGCAGGCGTGGCTCGAGCCGGCCGAAGGTCCGGCAGCACCGATCGTCGTCTACTTTCTCAAGCTCTCCCCCGGCATGCCGGTCGGCATGCGGGTGGAGATTCCGGCGGTCGTCGACGGGGTGTTCTTCAAGCGCTGGGCCTATCAGGCCTCTGACGCCATTCGCCTCGCGCCGCTCCTGATGGCGACGGAGCCACAGCTTCCCCCCCGGATCACGACCGGACGGGGACAGACCCCGATCGTCGGCTGGGCGCTGGTGTCGATCGGCGGACTCCTCGCCACGACCTGGCTCGCCCTCCGCTGCGCCGCCACCTCGCAAGCTCCCCAGCGCCGCCATCCGGAACTTCTCGATGCCGACTTCCGCGGTGTCACCACCACCGACCCAAGGGAGGCCCTTGGCAGGCTCGCCACGATCGAGGACGGGGCCAGCGACAGGGAGCCCTACCGATGAATCCGCGTCCGTCGATCCGCGTCGCCGTCGCCCTGGCCGTGATCTTCTTGGGGGGGCTGAATCCCGCGGCCGCGGCCAACCCCGCGGCCCGCGCCACCGGTACCCCCCTGGCCCGGTATCTCGAGACCTTCGCGCTCGATCGGGAGGCCCGCGAGATCCTCGATCCGGGTCACGGATGGGGGGACGACCAGACGGCGCTGGTGATCCGCGTGCTGCTGCGGATCATGCTCGCGCCGCCGGAGTTCCTCGAGGCCTGGCGCGACGAGGCGGTGCCGCCGGCCGCGCTCGCCACGCCGCCGGAGGACCGTTTCGTTCATCTCCGCGGGAGTGCCGTTTTCGTGGCGGAGGTCATGCTCCCTGAAGCGGTCACGACCCCCACCGGACGGCGCTCGATCGATCTGGTCCGGATCCGCACCGACAAAGGGGAGTTCATCGACGTCGTCACCGACGCCGCCCCGCGCGCCTGGCGGCGCTCCCACGACCTCGACGAACCAGCCGAGGTGTTCGGCCTGCCGGTAGCCGCTGGGATCGGGCCGATCCCGACGCCGCCGCCCAACGGTGCCCCTTGGCCGTCGGCACCGCCGGCCCGGCTCCTCGTGGCGGCCCGCGTCGCATGGCATCCGGCCAAGCTTCCCGGTTCGGCAGGGATGGACATGGGATTGCTCGACGCGGTGGTCGACGGCCAGAAACTGACGGGCGCCGAGTCCGACGCGTTCTATGCCCTCCTTGCCGCTGCCGGCAGGGCAGGGGAGGGGGCCATCGCTTCGGCTGCCGGCCCCCCGACCCCGTTGATTCGCCTCATCGATCCGGCCGAGCAGTGGTTCCAACACTATCGCGGCGCGCCGATCGCCGTCGATGGCCTCGCCCTCCGAGCCACCCGGATCGAGATCGACGATCCGCTGCGCCAGAGGGAGACCGGCATCGATCACTACTGGGAAGTGTTCGTGTTCGTGAACACGCCGCTGATCAGCGTCGGGGGAAAGGCGCAGGACCGCTACCCGGTGGTCTGCTGCCTCCGTTCGCTTCCTCCCGGCATGCCGACCGGCCCGACGATCAGCGCGCCGGTCCGCGTGGTTGGATTCGCCCTCAAGTCGTACGCGTATCCGCTCCCGAAGGGGGATGGCACCGAACTGCGCCGCGAAGCGCCGCTGCTGATCGGCGCGGATCTCGAGTGGCAGCGGCAGGCCGCGCCGGCGGCGGGAGGGGCGATGTCGTCGGTGTTGGTCGGGCTGGCGGCCGTGGTCGGAGCCGGCGTGGTCATGGCCCTGTGGGCCGGCCGACGCGATGCCCGGAAGCGGGCGCAGAACCGGCGGGCCGCGCTCCCTGACCGCTTCACCCCACCCGGTGCAGCCTAGCCGGCAGCGGATCAAGTCAAGGGGGCCGCCGCCGGTCCGGCCCCGGCCTGGCGCCGGCCCCCTTGTCACCTGGGCCCGCGGCGGGGAAAAAGGTGTTTCCCGCTTTTATTGAAACCCTCCATCGTCCTTCCCCGCCCCTCAGGAATCCCCCCCGCCATGCGA
>JBAWVV010000124.1:0-11081 GCA_037147115.1 Planctomycetia bacterium
GACGGCATCGTTTTGACGATTCTTGCCCGCGCCACCGGAAGGCGACGGCTTCGCGCCGGGCTGGGGCTTCTCACCTCCCTCGCGTTGCTGTTCTTCCCCTTGCCCTCCGTCCTCGCCGGCTTGAGCGCGCTCCTTCCCCTCGCTCCCCTTCTGCTGCGAGCCGGGCTTCTGCCCGCTCCCTTGCTGGTCGCCGGAGGCTCCGCCGTCGGCTCCCTGCTGCGGACTGCCGTTTTTCCCCGGCTTGGAGCCCTTGGGGCTTTGGTCGTTGCCGGGGCGCTGTTGCTTGCCATCCCCCTGTTGCTCGTCACCACCGCCTGACGCCCCCGGTTGTCCCTGTTCTCCTGGTGGAGGAGGGTTCGATCCGTCGTCGCGGGGCTGCCGGTCGGGTCGCTTCCGATCAGCGGGGGCGCCACGCTGCTGAGGGTCTTGGCCTTGCTGGTCTTGGTCTCCGGACGCACCATCGTCGCGGCCGCCGTCGTCAGGTCGCCGTTGGCCAGCCCCGTCCTCTGCACCGTCGCCGCCGTCGCGCTGACGATCCTGATCCCGGCCGTCCTCCGGCTGCGCGCCCCCGTCCTGTTCGGCATCGCCCCCATCGTTGGCGCGATCAGACTCGTCAGAACGGTCCTCTCCCGGCCGCCCCTTTTTCGAGTCGTTGGGCAGATCGGGTTCGGGCTCGTCGGGCTGCGGAGGCGCCTTCTCGTCGATCCTCAATTCTTGCCAGGGCGTTACGGAGACGTTCGGTTGCTGGGGGCGGTTGTCGATGGCGACGGCGCGGTACTGCAGCACCGACCCCGCCTCGGCGCCGAGATTGAACGGGACGAGCCGGGCCGTGCCCTTGAAGGGCCCCTGCTTCGCGACCTCGAGGAGCGGCATCGGGGGCACGGCCCGGCCGCCATCGATGCGGGTCTCGATCACCACCCGCGACAACCCGTGGTCGGGGTCGAGGGCCCGCACCCGGACCGGCACGGGGGCGTCGCGCGGCACCGCGAGCGGGGAATCGGTGGGCGATTCGATCGTCACTTCCGGGGCGAGGTCGGCGACGACCTCGATGCGGTGCTCCATCGGCTCGGTGACGATTGTTTCGGGCTCTCCCTGATTCGCCCCCCGGGGCTGGAAGAGGAGACGATAGGTCGCATGCTCCGGAGCCGTTCGGTCGGCATTCATCCGCAGCTGAAAGGTCACCGAGGCCCGCGTCAGATCGCTCGCCCCGACCTTCATCTTCAGATCGCGCTGGCCGTCACAGGCGAAATCGATCCAGGCCGCGTCGATCGGCTGGTTGCATTCGGCGATCAGCGTTACCTGCGTCTCTTCGGGCGCCTTCAGATCCCCCTGCCAGGCGACCGTCTCCGGCGTCCGGGCGATGTAGGCGGGAAAGTCGTAGCGGGCCTCGCGCACCAGGAGCGACGGGGCATCAACGACGATCAGACGCACCGGCTCGCTGCGAGCGTCACCGGCGGCGATCGTGAGCTCGATCGAGTTCTCCAATCCCCGCACCGCATCGGGCAGGAAGGCCGTGAACGACCTGGCGGCCTCCCCTTCCCCGGCCCCACGGACCATGTCGATCCGCCAAGGGGCACCGGCGGGATCATGGGAGCCGTCGTCCTTCACCGGCACGACATGCACGACCGGCTGCTCACCGCCGCGGAGGCCGCGGACCGCCGCTGCGAGGATGAGTTGCCTGCCGCGCACGAGGGTCGCCGATCCCCGGTCAATCACCACCTCCTGCGCCTCAGGGCCGGCGCCGACAAATTGCGGATCGACCACCCCGGCCCCCGGCATCCGCCAATGGAGCCGCGGAGGATCAACGCGGACGCGCGACGGAGCCGCGATCCCGGCCCACGGCGCTACCATCCGCACCGCACTGATCAGGAGGCTCTTGGGCGCCACCAGCTCATAGAGGCAGGCCAGCCCCACCAACCCCGCCAACAGCATCGCCAGACGGACGGCGAGCGTGCGGTCGATGACCCCGTCGGTGGGGACGTCAGCCAAGCGCTTCGCGGCGCGCTTCTCCAACGATCGCACGACGACGGCGGTGCTTCCCTCGGGGTGCGCCTTGACGAGCACCGTGTTAACCAGATCGTTATGGAGCTCGGGATGCTCCCGCTCGATCGCCCGGGCGGCGTAGACGAGATTCACCCGGTAACGGACCAACGGCAGGAGCCAGCGCACAGCCGCGCCGGCCAGCGCCAGCCCTCCGGCCGCCAGCCATCCCCACCGCACCCCCCGGGGCAGTCCACCGGGGACGATCCAATGTTCGGTCAAAACCCCAAGCGCCAGCCAGATGGCCGCCGCCACCGCCGCGGCGAGGAGGAAGTTCGTCAGCGCCACCCCCTTGAAATCGGCCCCCGCCGCTTCGAGGCGACGAACCAGATACCGATCGGAGCTGGACTGTTCTTCGTCGGCAGTCCAGCCGCCGACGACGAGCGCCTCGGCGCTGTTGGAGGACACGCTGGCCATGACACCGTTCCCTCGCGGCTTTTCGCCCGTCGGTCACTGGAGCCTGGGGGTTCCCCCGCCGGCTCCCGCTGAAGTATATCGGCAGCCTCCGGCCAGAGGCCCTCCAGCGTCGATCGGCAGCGGCAAATCCGCCGGGAACGACCGCCGCCCGCCACGATCGGTCCGGAAGCACTACACTTCTCGGTCCTATGGAAAGCCCGTGAAGCCCGGGCGGACCGACGGATCGACCGCATGCCGCTCCTCCCTGACGCAGAATCGTTCAAGCAACTCGTCGATGGGACCGACACCCGCGTTACCGCGACACTCGCGCGTCTCGCCCTCACTCCGCTCGGCGCAGCCTGGTCGACGATGATGGCCCTGCGCAACACTGCCTACGACCGCGGCTGGCTCACCGCGGCGCCCGCCGGCCTCCCCGTGGTGGGTGTCGGCAACCTCACGCTTGGCGGTACCGGTAAGACCCCCTTGGTGGCCTGGGTTGTCCGCCGTCTCTCAGCCCTCGACCGTCAGCCGGCGATCGTCAGCCGGGGATACGCGGCCGCCGCCGGGCAACGGAGCGACGAAGCGGCCGAACTGGCGCTGCTGCTCCCCGGAATCTTGCACGTTGCCTGCCGCGATCGAGTCGTGGCCGCCGCCGCGGCCGCCGCCGCCGGCGCCGATATGGTCGTGCTCGACGACGGCTTCCAGCACCGCCGCTTGGCCCGCGACCTCGATCTTGTGGCCGTCGATGCCACCGATCCGTTCGGCTGTGGCCACGTCTTCCCCCGGGGGCTGCTCCGTGAACGGCTCTCCGGGCTCGCCCGGGCCGACGCCACGATCCTGACGCGAGCCGGGAGCGTCGCGCCCGAGCGGCGGGCGGAGATCCGCGACCGTCTGACCAAGGCCTGCGGAGGAGCGCTCCCGGGGGTGTGGGCCGAGGCGAGCCATGCGCCCGTCGCGGTCCGTGACCCGGCGGGGGAGAGACACACGACCGACTGGCTCGTCGGCCGCCGGGTCGCCGCGTTCGCCGGGATCGGCAATCCGTCCGCCTTCCGCCACACCCTTGCCACGCTCGGCGCCGAGGTCGTCGCCTTCCGCCCCTATGCCGACCACCACGCCTACTCCCCGGCCGATCGCGCCGATCTGGCCGCCTGGGCCCGCGGCCACGGGGCCGAGGGGCTCATCACAACGCTCAAAGACCTGGTCAAAATCCCCGCCGGAGTCTCCGGGGAGCTGCCGATGATGGCGCTGGAGATCGCGCTGGTGGTGGAGACCGGCGAGACGGCACTCGGCTCCCTCGTCGATCGGCTCGCGCTGTCCCGCCCCCCGGCCGCCGGAGGAGCCAGCGCCACAGGCCCCGGGGCGAGCCCGCGATGAGCGCCGGACCGTCACGATTGATCCTCGTCGATCCCTGTCTCGACGGCCCCGGTTCGCATCCCTGGCAGTATGCCGTGGCGGTGCTCGGCGCCGCGCAACGCCGCGGGTGGGGGTGCGACCTCGTCTGTCGATCGTCTGCTGAGCTTCCCGCCGAGGCCTGCGCCGGATGGCGGGTGTGGCCGGTGCTCCGCTTTCCCGGGGCCTCGAAGCTCACCGCCTTTGCCGAGCTCGACCGGCTCGCTCCCGATGGGCGGCCACGGTGGCAGCCCCCGTGGTTGGCCTGGGTGCGACGCCGGCGCCGGCGGGAACGCGTGGCGGCCTTCGCCGCCGATCTCGCCCCCGTCGTTGCCGATCTCGCCCCGGGTGATCAGCTCCTCGTCGCCACCGCCTCCGAGCTCGACGCCCTCGGACTGGCGCAGGCGATCGACGCCGCACGCCCCCCGACGGGGATCGGCTGGCACCTCCAATTCCATTCGCCTCTCCTCCCCCCTCCCCCGGCCGAACCCGACATCGCCACCAGTCGGATCGCCCGCATCGGCCGATGCCTCGACGAGGCGATCCGCCGCGCGGCCCCCCACCGCCTCCGCTTCCACGCACCGACCGGGGAACTGGCGGCGGAATGGTCGCAGGTCGGTGCCGAGGGGATCTCGATGCTCCCGTATCCGGTCGACGGCGTCCCGGAGACGGCGCCCGATCCGCCCCGGCCAACCCTGTCCGGCGATCGCTTCCGCGTCGCCCTGCTCGGCGACGCACGCAGCGAGAAAAACTCCCATCTCACCCCCGCGCTCCTCGCGCGGATCGGCGCGATCCCGGCCTGCGCCGCCCGGCTGCGATTCGCCATCCAGACCAACCCCGGCTTCAACCCCCGTTCGCGCCGTCCGGCCGACATCCTCGTTGCCGGGGCGCTCGGGGCGCTAGCGCACCGCGACGACGCCCTCGTCGAACGCCTCGCCGGCCCACTCGCGGTCGGCGCCTACCGGCACCAACTCCACCTTGCCGACGTCTTCCTGCTTCCTTACGACCAACGCTGCTACCGGCAACGGTGCTCGGCCATCCTGCTCGAGGCCCTCGCCTCCGGGAAGGTGCCGATCGTCACCGGCGGCGGATGGATGGCCCGCTGTCTGCTCCCCGCGCTGCGGCTTCACGTCGATCGGCTCGAACGGGAGCATCCGCTGGCCGGCGTGGAGACGATTGGCCCCGGGGCCATCGCGGCCGGGGCCGGGCGCCAGCTCCCGGTCCTGCCGCCGGCCGGGGCCGGGCTCGTCGTCGTCGAGGCGTCGTGGGCCGCCCGCGGCGCCGCGGCCTTCCTCGCCGCACCGATGAGCGTGACATTCGGCGCCGACGCCACGCCGGCCGCGGCGATCCTCCAAGCCGACCCCACCGGCCTGCCGGTGCCGGTGGTGTTCCGACTCCGCCGCCCCAGCGACGGTGCCGGTCCCCTCGCGTTCTCGTTCGGGCCGGCGTTTTCCGGCGCGGGCCGGCCTCGCGCGCTTGCCGAAGTGCGGCTCCGTTGGCTGCATGGTGGCCAAGCAGCCGCGCTCGCCCGGGTTGGCATCGTGACGGCCGATGCCGAAGGGGGTGCGGCGGCGCTGGCGGAGTTCGTCGACCACGCCGCGCATTACCGCGCCACCGCCGCGGAGGCGGCCGAGGCCTTCCGTCGGGCCCACGCCCCAGAGAAGGTTTTGGAGGGATTCCTGGCATGACGCCCCCCGACATCTCGCTGATCGTCAACACCTTCGAGAAGCCACGACACCTGGCCCTCGTCCTCGAGTCGATCGCGCTCCAGACTGGGGTCGACGGTCGATTCGAGGTCGTGGTGGCCGACGATGGGTCAGAACTCGAAACCCAGAGAATCGTGGCCGACTTCGCCCGCCGCGTTTCCTTCCCTGTGGCGTTCACCACCGAGCCCCACGACGGCTTCCGTCTGGCCCGCGTCCGCAACCGGGGCGCCGCCCTCGCCGGAGGCGACACGCTCCTGTTCCTCGACGGCGACTCGGTTCTCCCCCCCGATCATGTCGCCACGCACTTGGCCGCCCGCCGCCCTGGATGGGCACGGATCGGGGACGTCGTCCGGCTCCCCGAGGCCGTCTGTCGCGATCTCGCCCCGTCTGGTCTGGCGTCGATCGATCTGCGCCGTCTCGCCCCGCGCGAGGAGTTGCAGCGGATGTCACGCCGGCACCGTAAGAGCGCCTTGCAGAATCTCCTCCGCCATCCCTCGAAGCCGCGGCTAGCCGGTGGCAACTTCGCCGTCTGGCGGCACGACTACCTCCGCGTCAACGGATCCGACGAGCGGTTCCGCGGCTGGGGGCAGGAGGATGACGACCTCGGGTTGCGACTGCGGGGCGCGGGAATCCGGCTGGCATCGATCCTCGACCGGACGTTCACGTTCCACCTCTGGCATCCGAGCGATCCGTCGGCGACTCCGCTGTGGAGAGACGGCGTCAACGTCCCCTACTTTCTCCGCCGCGGCCGGTTGACACGCTGCCGCCGGGGCCTTGAATCCCGCGGCCCCAGAGCCATCCGCTGGGGGCTCCCCGCCGCCGGCGCCATCGGCTTGTCAGCTCTGCTCCCGGGATGTCTGGCCGATGCCCCCAGGGCGGGGATCGACGAACCCTGCGAGATCGACGTCGTCGTCTGGCCGGGGAAGGGTCGGTTCCGCCGTCGGGCCGAGTGCCGCCTCTTACTGGTCGAAGCGGGGACGAGCCAACGATGCCCGGCGAGCCTCCGTCACCGGGCCGACCAGATCGAAACGCTGGCGGCCGACGACAAGACCAGACTCGTCGCCCTCCTCGAGGAGGTCGGCTAACACGCGGGGCGAGACCTACTTCTTCTTCTCGACGTGGACCGTGTGCCTGCGGAGCCGCGGGGAATACTTCTTCAACTTCAGCTTCTCCCCCCCAGACTTGCGCCGCAGGGTGTAGTTTTGGTCACCGGTCTCTTGGCAGACGAGGTGAATAATTTCGAGTCGCTTCTTTCCCTTGGCCATGACTGCTTTCCTGAACGGCTTGCCTGGACGGTTGATCCAACGCTTGACCGGCCCCGGCGAATCAGAAGGTTACCCAAACCGATTCACCGGCAGCGAGCGGGGGGTTGGAAACCCCGCGGCACCGATCCCGGTAGCCCCCTTGGAGACGACTGGAAAAGGGGGCCGGAAAGCGATCTATCGTAGCCGTGCTGGCATCCCCCCGCCAGCCGAACCATCCAAACCCGCCCAACAGGCCATCACCGCCCCTTTTGCAGCCTCCGCACCAGCCACTATGATGAAAGATCGGGGCGGGGACGGGGGCGGATCGCTCCCAACGAAACTGGCTCGATCGACACCGGGTGGACTCCATGGCGACCGACGCGGCTCCGGACGATTCGACGTTCACGGTCGCACCGGCCCAGTCGGCTGCCGCCCTGCTCGGCGGGCTGCTGAAGAACGCCCCGGCATGGGCCGTCAGTCTCCTCGTCCATGTCATCGTGCTCCTCTCGATGGCGCTCATCGTCAGCCAACCTCCCCCGCTGGAGAAGGCCCGGGTGATCGTGTCGGGGGCGCCGGAAACCCTCGACGCCTTTGAGGACTTCGACGCCTCGCTCCCTGACGATCTGCCGGTCGTCGAACCGACCACCGACGAGGTGGTGATGAGCGATGTCGTGCCGGTCGACAACGTCCAGGTGGTGAGCACCGCCGAAGACGTCGACGCGGCGCCGATCGCGGTCGAACTCTCCGACTTCGGCACCGAGACCGCCGCCCCGGCCGACATGCTCGCCACCGTCGGCGCGATTGGCGGCACCGCCGGTGGCCTCGGTGGCCGGGCCAGCGCCGCGATGCGCAACCAACTCGTGGCGGCCGGCGGCGGGAGCTCGCAGAGCGAGGCGGCCGTCGAAGCCGGGTTGAAGTGGTTCATCCAGCACCAAATGCCCGACGGGGGCTGGAGCTTCAATCTCAAGGAATGCCCCAGCTGCAAGGGGCAGTGCAGCGAGGGGCGCAAAGATGGCGTGGCGGAGGATCGTTGCGGCGCCACGGCGCTGGCCCTCCTCCCCTTCCTCGGCCGCGGCTACACGCACAAGGAGGGGCCCTACAAGCGGCAGCTCGAAGCCGGGCTGACGTTCCTCGCCGGGATGACCGTCAAGGGGAACGGAAAGGCCTACGACAAGGGGGGCAACATGTACTCCCAGGGCCTCGCCGGGATCGTCCTCTCCGAGGGCTACGCGATGTCGCAGGACAAGCGCCTCCAGGCCCCGGCGCAGCTCGCCCTCAACTTCATCATGCAGGCCCAGGATCCGGTCGGTGGGGGCTGGCGCTACTCCCCCAAGCAGCCCGGCGACACCTCGGCGGTCGGCTGGCAGTTGATGGCGCTCAAGAGTGGCAACATGGCCTTCCTCCAGGTCAACCCGCTGACGGTCAAGAAGGCTTCTGCCTTCCTCGACTCCGTCCAATCCGACGATGGCGCCGCCTACGGGTACATCGACGCGAAATCCCCTGGCCCCGCCCGAAATGCCGTCGGCCTCCTCTGCCGGATGTATCTCGGCTGGAAGAAGAACCATCCGGCGATGGAGCGCGGCATCGCGAATCTGGCCAAGGGCGGCCCGTCGAACGACCTCTACTACGACTACTACGCCACCCAGGTGCTCCACCACATGGAGGGTGAAGCGTGGGTGTCGTGGAACAACACGATGCGCGACATGCTCGTGAGCACCCAGGGGAAGAAGGGGCACGAGACGGGGAGTTGGTTTGAAGGGGTCAACGGTGGCCACGGTGCCGACGCCGCCGGGCGTCTCTACTGCACGTCGCTCTCGACGATGATCCTCGAGGTCTACTACCGTCATCTGCCGATCTACGGCCAGCAGAGCGTCGAGGAGGAGTTCAGGGAGTAGGGCTTGGTGCCGGTTCCAGCCGCGGCGTTGTCGGCGTAGCGGCCCCGCACAATCCCCCCTGCTCTCCGGACTGCCCCACCTCTCCCGGTCGGTCCGGCCCGGGCGACAGGATCGAGCCCGTTCCCTCCGGCGGTCGATACTCTCTTTGGGGATGCCGAGGCCTCTGCTCCGGACCATCGCCCCCACCAGCAGGGCCCGAACGTGTCGCCCGAGACGTCGCGGAATCCCGAGCCCCCAACCACGCCCGACGGCGGCGTCGATGGGTCGCCGGCGCCGACCCTGATCGAGCGGGTCGTGGCCAGTCCGGTCTCGCGGTCGGCCTATGCCAGTGTCGTGGTCCATGTCCTCCTCGGCATTCTCCTGGCGCTGGCAACGGTGACGGCCCACCGGGAGCCCCCCTCCCGGCCACTCGTGCTCGCGCTCGACGACGGCCGGGCGGAGGCCGACGGTCCTGACGACGCCGAGACGATCGAGATCGGCTCCAACGACGACTTGGCGACCGCCGGCGGCGAACCGGAGATCGCGCCGGACGAGATCGCCAGCGCCGGGATTCCCGTCGACGTTCCGGTCCTCGAGCCGATCGACGCCGCCGCGCCGATGGCCGACGCCCCCGATCCGGCCAGTGTCGACGACGGCCTGCCGATGGCCGACGGCCCGCGGGTTGCAACCGTGGCGATCCAAATCCCCATCGGCGCGGCGGCGGCCGGCGGTGCCGCGCTGCCGGCCGCTCAGGCGACGGCTGGGGGGGAGAGCGGCGTCCCGTACGCCTCGCGCCGCGGTGAGCAGCGCGGCCGGGCGGTGCGCGGGAAGGGAGGGAGCCCGGCGAGCGAGGCGGCCGTCGAGCGGGGCCTCGCCTGGCTCGCACTCCATCAGGCCAACGACGGGTCGTGGCGCTTCGATCTCGACGGCTGCCGCTGTGAGGGCGCCTGCCGCGATCCCGGCACGCTCTCGAGCACCACGGCGAGCACGGCGATCGCGCTGCTCCCCTTTCTCGGTGCGGGAAACACCCACCTTGAGGGGCGTCACCAGGAGACCGTCTCGCGCGGCATCTACTATCTCCTCAGCCGGATGCAGTCGACGCCCCGCGGCGGCGACCTCTGCGAGGGAACGATGTACGGGCATGGAATCTCCACCCTCGTTCTCGCTGAGGCTCTGGGGATGACCGGCGACGACCTCCTCCGCAAACCGTGCCGTGACGCCGTCCGTTTCATCGAGACCTCCCAGGATGTCCACGGCGGTGGTTGGCGCTACCTTCCCGGCCAGGCTGGCGACATCACGGTGACGACCTGGCAGGTCGCCGCCCTGCGCAGCGCCGGGCTGGCCGGCGTCGAGACCTCGTCGCCGACCTTCGAGGGGGCACGCCGGTTCCTCGATTCGGTGGCGACCCAGAAAGGGGCGGCCTACGGCTACCGGACCCCTGCTGCCGCCCCCTGCA
Organism: Planctomycetia bacterium; assembly: GCA_037147115.1. Classification (GTDB taxonomy): domain Bacteria; phylum Planctomycetota; class Planctomycetia; order Pirellulales; family UBA1268; genus QWOP01. The sequence continues at coordinate 10,106 of JBAWVV010000124.1, forward strand.
CCTCGGCGATCGGCCTTCTGTGCCGCCTTTACACCGGCTGGAGCGCCGACCGGGAACCACTCCAGCGCGGAATCACGGCCCTCGCCCGCCCGGGGCCGAAGCCGCACGCGATTTACCAAAACTTCTACCTCGCCCAGGCTCTCATCCAGACCGACCACCCGGTCTGGCCGCGGTGGAACAGCCGCAACCGCGACCAGATCGTGGCCCTCCAATCCCGGGTCGGGCACGAGACGGGAAGTTGGTTCTTTGCCGACCGGGAGACGGCCTCCGGCGGGCGCCTCGCCCACACGGCGCTGGCGGTGTTGACGCTCGAGGTCTACTACCGGCTCCTCCCGATCTACCGGCAGGAAGCCGTGACGGACGCGCCGTGAGGTCGTCTCGCGCCGGACGACTACACTGATCGGGCAAAAGCAAAGGCGGCACCTGGCCCCGGCCCAACGGTGGACCGTGCGGGGCGGATGCGGTTCGGGACGACGGAGAGTGAGATGCCCCTGGTCACCTACACCGCATTGGCCGTGGTTGTGGCCTTAGCGTGCGCAGCCATCGGCTGGCTGGGGATCGCCGGCTGGTTGGCGGCGGTGGTGGTCGCTGCCAGCCTCGCCGCGCACGTCGCCGGCAACGCCCTCGGAACGCGCCTGCGCGAGGCGACCGACCGCGACCTCGCGGCGCGGCGGCGGGGGGCGAAGGGGGAGCCGCCCCCAATGCCGCCCCCGAAGCCAACGTTCCTCGAAACCACGACCTCGCTCGGGCGCCTTGTGCCGGTGTCGGCGACGATCGGAGCGGCCTGCGGTGGCCTGGCCGGGAGCGTGTCCCTCGCCCTGCTCACCAACGCCTCGCTGGCCGGGGCGCTGCTCGGCGGGATTTCGTCGGGGGTGATCGGGGCCCTGTTCGGGTTTCTCCTGGCCAGTTTCGTGGAAATTGTCCGGACGAGCCTGCGGGAGGCGATCGCCGCCGAGAATCGCACCCCGTTTCCCCC
>JBAWVV010000125.1:0-11080 GCA_037147115.1 Planctomycetia bacterium
CCCCAGTGCCCGAGAAGCCCCTGTCGCGGCTGGAGAAACTCCGGCTGCAGGGGAAACCGGCAAGCCCTGCTGCCAAGTGACACTCCAGCCATTTTCGGTCCCTGCCCTGCGGTCGGCTCCCTCCTTCCTGCGAGATCCATCGTGATCGCCTCACTCATCCGCTTCGTCCAGGTTCGTGGTCGGATCGTCCCGCTCTTGGGGGCGATGCTCCTGCCGGCGGTGTGCCTTTCCGCTCCCGGCGTCCGGGCCGAGGATCCGCTCGCCCCGGCGGTGATCGCCGAGAGCCTGGTGGTCTACCCGACCTCGGTCCACCTCACGACCTGTCGGGACCGCCAGTCGCTTGTTGTCCAGACGACGTCGGCCGACGGGGTAACTCGTGATGTCACGGCCGAGGCGACGTTCGCCATCGAGCATCCTGATCGAGTGGCTTTCGAAGGGGGCATCCTCCGTCCCATCGCCGACGGCGACACGGCCGTTAAGGTGACCGTCGGAGAGAAGTCGCTCACGATTCCCGTCCATGTCGAGCGGGCCGGCGAGGATCCGCCGTTGAGTTTCCGCCTCGACATCATGCCGCTGTTCCTGCGGTCCGGTTGCAACACCGGGAGCTGCCATGGCGCGGCGCGGGGCAAGGACGGCTTCCGGCTGTCGCTGTTTGGGTTCGACCCCGACGGCGATCACCACCGCCTGACGCGCGAGTTCTCCGGCCGGCGGCTCAATCTCGCCATCGCCGAGGAGAGCCTGCTGATGGAGAAGTCGATCAACGCCGTGCCCCATAGCGGCGGCGCGAAGATCAAGAAGGGGGACGATAGCTACAACACGCTCGTCCGCTGGCTCGAGGCGGGCGCGGCCAACGATCCCGGCCCGGTTCCGGCGGTGGTCAAAGTCGAGATCGACCCGCCGACCGCCGTCCTCGACGGGGAGGGGGCGACGCAGAAGTTCATCGTCCGCGCGAAATATGCCGACGGCACCGACCGCGACGTCACGAACCTCGCTGTGTTCTCCAGCAACAACGACAACTCGGCGGTGATCACCCCGGACGGCACGATCACGGCCAAGAACCGGGGCGAGGCCTTCATCATGGCCCGCTACGAAACTCACACCGTCGGGTCACACGTCATCGTGCTGCCGAAGGGGCTCGTGTTCCAGTGGTCGAATCCGGCGGCCAACAATTACGTCGACCAGCTTGTCAACGCCAAGCTCCTGAAGCTCCGCATCAGTCCCTCCGAGCTGTGCTCCGACGAAGAGTTCATCCGCCGCGTCAGCCTCGACATCTGCGGCTCGCTTCCCACGAGCGACGAGCTGCAATCCTTCCTCGCGAGCCCTGATCCGGCCAAGCGGGGCCATCTCGTCGATTCGCTCCTCGAGAGGAAGGAGTTTGTCGAGATGTGGGTCATGAAGTGGTCGGAGCTCCTCATGATCCGGACGTCGCAGCAGATCAGCTACAAGGCGATGCTCCTCTACTACAACTGGCTCCAGCAGCAGATCCAGGGGAATGTCCCGATCGACCAAATGGTGCGCGATCTCCTCTCGGCCAAGGGGGGGACGTTCTCGAGCGCCGCCACGAATTACTACCAAAACGAAACCGACACGCTCAAGGTGTCGGAAAACGTCGCGCAGGTGTTCATGGGGATGAGGATCCAGTGTGCCCAGTGCCACAACCATCCTTTCGACCGCTGGACGATGGACGACTACTACGGTTTCGCCAACTTCTTCGCGCAGATCGGGCGCAAGCCCGGGGAGGATCCGCGCGAGACGATCGTCTTCAATTCCGGCGGTGGCGACGTCAAGCATCCGGTCGGCGGCCGGGTGATTCCGCCGAAGTTCCTCGGCGGCGACACGCCCGACGTTGCCGGCAAGGATCGGCGCGAGGTGATGGCGGCCTGGCTGACCGGCCCCGACAACACGTTCTTCTCGCAGAACCTCGTGAACCTCGTCTGGGCACACTTCTTCGGCCCCGGGCTCATCAACGACGTCGACGATGTCCGCGTCAGCAATCCGCCGGTCAACAAGGAGCTCCTCGAGGAGCTCGCCCGGCGGTTCGTTGAATACAAATACGACTTCAAGAAGCTCGTCCGCGACATCTGCACGTCGCGGACCTACCAGCTCTCCACGAAGACGAATGAATCCAACGCCACCGACGAGCGCAATTTCTCCCATGCCCTCCTCCGGCGGGTGCGGTCCGAGGTGCTCCTCGACATGGTGACGAGTGTCACCGACACAAAGAACAAGTTCTCCGGCCTGCCGATCGGCGCACGGGCCGTGCAGATTGCCGACGGCAACACGTCGACCTACTTCCTCACCACCTTCGGCCGTGCCACCCGCGGGACGGTCTGCTCGTGCGAGGTGAAGATGGAGCCGAACCTGTCGCAGGCCCTCCACCTCCTCAATGGCGACACGGTGCAGGGGAAGATCCAGCAAGGAGGGCTGATCAAGCAGCTCATCGACGCCGGCCAGCCTCCCGAAGCGATCATCGACGAAATCTATCGACGGAGCCTCACCCGCCTGCCGACGGAGAAGGAGAAGGTGGCGATGCTCGCGATCGTCAGGGAGGATCAGAATCCGCAGCAGGCCCTCGAGGACGGATTCTGGGCGATCCTCAATTCCCGTGAGTTCGTTTTCAATCACTGACCGGAAATCCGGGCATCGCTCGGGGAAGCTACTGCCATGACCATCACTCGCCTTCAGCTCGTGGCCGCCGTGGCCCTCGGTGTCTCGGCGTTCACGTCACCGGTTGTTGCGGCTGACGACGCCGTGACATTCGATGACAATGTCCTGCCGGTTCTGCGGCAGCGCTGCGGGAGCTGCCACAACCCCGACAAGAAGGCGGGCGGCCTCGACATGACCACCTACACCGGGCTGATGGCCGGCGGCGGGTCGGGCGGCTCCATCGAGCCGGGCGATGCGTCGGCGAGCTATCTCTACCGGCTCGTTACCCAAGAGGACGAGCCGAAGATGCCCCCCGATTCCCCGCCGATCCCGGAGGAGGAGCAAGCGATCCTCAAACGCTGGATCGACGGCGGGATCCTCGAGAATCGGGGGAGCAAAGCGGCGGCCCCCAAGAAGAAGAAATTCAATCTCGCCATGAGTACGGCGCCGACGGAGCGTCCGGCGACGGTCCCCCTCCCGGCCCACCTCCCCCTCGAGCCGGCCATCCACACCCGTTCACTCAATGCCTGCACATCGATCGCTACGAGCCCCTGGGCGCCGCTTGCGGCTGTCTGCGGCCAGAAGCAGGTACTCCTCTATCGCACCGACACGCGCGAGCTCGCCGGCGTCCTTCCCTTTCCGGAAGGGCGGCCGCAGGTGCTCCAATTCAGCCGCAACGGCAGCCTCGTCCTCGCCGGCGGCGGCCGGGGCGGGGCCAGCGGCAAGGTGGTGGTGTGGAGCGTCGACAGCGGCCGACGCGTGATGGAGATCGGGGACGAGCTCGACACCGTGCTCGCCGCCGACATCAGCTCCGATCACCGGTTGGTGGCCCTCGGCGGGCCGCAGAAGGTGGTGCGGATCTACTCGACCGAGACCGGTGAGCGCCTCTACGAGATGAAGAAGCACACCGACTGGGTGACGGCCGTCGGCTTCAGCCCGGACGGTGTCCTCCTCGCCACCGGCGACCGCAACGGCGGCGTGATGGTGTGGGAGTCGGGAACAGGGCGCGATTATCTTTCGCTCGCCGGCCACACCGCGGCAATCACGGCCGTCTCCTGGCGGGGGGATTCCAATCTCCTCGCCACCGGCAGTGAGGACGGCACGATCCGCCTCTGGGAGATGGAGAACGGCGGCCAGGTGAAGAGCTGGAACGCCCACGGTGGCGGTGTCGCGGCGCTCGAGTTCACCCGTGACGGCCGGATTGTCAGCATCGGCCGCGACAAGCAGCCGAAGATCTGGGCTCAGGATGGCAATCAGCAAAAGGCTTTCGACCCCTGCAACGATCTCGGGCTGGCGGTCTCTTTCTGCGATGAGACCGATGCGGTGATCGTCGGCGACTGGACGGGGGAGATCCGTGTCTGGAAGGCTGCCGACGGAGAGCGTCTCAGTGGGATCACGAGCAATCCGGAGCCGATCGCCGCGCGGATCGCCGCAGCCGAAAAAGTGGTGGCGGAACGGGGGCCGGTCGTCGAGCCGGCGAAGGCCGCAGCCGCGGAGGTCGCCGGCCAGCTGGCGGGCCTACAGCAGGCCTATGACGGCCTGATGCAGGCGAAGGTGGGGGCTGACACGCAACTGGCCGAGATGCAGAACGGGTTTGATGCGGCGATGGTGGTGAAAACGGGGGCGGCGGCGGCGTATACGGTCGCGACCGACGCCGCGGTGGCCGCGGCCCGCGACCTCGCTCCGCTCGTTGAGGCCCAGGCCAAGTCGCTCGCGGCGGTGGCTCAGAATGCAGCCGACGAAGGGGCCAAGCAGTCGCTGGCCGAGGTCGGGGAGAAACTCCGGCTCCAGCGCGAGGCGATCGCGGCCCGCGAGGCCGATTTGGTGGCCTCGGCCACGCGGATGGCCGACGGCGAAAAGAAGCTCGCTGAGACGACCTCCCAGCGTGACCAAGCGAAGGCCGTTGCCGACCAGATGGCGGCCAAGATCGCCGAGATGACGCCCGGCCTCGAGGCGCTGAAAACCTCTGCTGCGGCGGCGGCGACGAAGGTGGCGGAGCTCTCGACCCAACTCGACGCCGCCCGGGCCGACCTCGCGCGCTGGCAGGGGGAGCAGGTCTTCGTCCAGAAGTTCGCCGAGCTTTCCGGGGCGGTGGCTGCCCGTGAGGAGGTCGTTCGGCTGGCGGACACGAAAGTGGCCGAGGTCCGCGGCCAGATGGCCGGTAACGAACAGGCCAGCCGCGACGTCGCGGGCAAGAAAGCAGAACGCCTCAAGGCCGTCGAGGCCCTCGCTGCGGCCCTCGCTGCGGCAGCCGGCGAGCACGCCGCGCTGCTCGAGAAGATCGGCAAACGCCAGCAGGAAATCTCGATCCAGCAGGGCACAGTCGACACGATCACGAAAGCTTCCGGGATGCTCGAGCAGGCCGCTGCCCTTGCAAAAGCCGCGTTCGATGTCACCGCCGGCGATGCCGAGCTCGCCGCCGCCCACAAGCTCCTCGTCGACACGCTGGCCGCGAAAGCGGCGCAGGTGAAGGGGATGCGGGAGGGAATGGAGGCCTTGGCGGCCGAGCGGGCCGGCTGGGAGAAGCAGGCGGCCGAGACAGTGGCGATGATGGAGAAGCGGCAGGCCGAGATGCCGGCGCTAGTTGCCGCGGCGGCCGAGATGGACGGGCCGCTGGCCGAGGCGGCGAAGGTGGTGGAAGGAGCGGGCGCGGCCGTCACAGCAGCCGAGGCCGAAGCGGCCGCCAGGCAGGCCGAAGTGGAGGCCGCTGTCCGCGATCTCCTCGCGCTCCAGGGAATCCAGTAGGGAATCCAGCCACCGCAGCCATGAGACCGATCGATCTCAATCCCCGGCCGGCTTGACGAGCCCGCGGATGAGGAGATCGCTCCCCAGGAGCGTCGTCTGCTCGACGACGATCCGCTGCGCGGCCCCCACGCCAGCAGCCCCGCGCCCGGCGATCGCAGCGGGGGCCCCTGAGCCGCCGAGGAGCTTCGGCGCGACAAACGCCCATGCCTCGTCGATGAGGCCGCTGTCGTGGAGGCTCCCGAGGATCCCGGAGCCCCCTTCGACGAGGAGGTTCGTGAGACGCTCCCGGCCGAGGTGCCAAAGGAGCGCAGCCAACCGCGCGTCGCGGTCGGTCTCCTTCCCGCGCCAAATCCCGCATCCGAGCAAACGGAGCGCCTCGAGCCGCTCCTGTGGGGCTTCCGGGCCGACGGCGACGAGGAGTGGGATCTCGCGGGCGGTCTGCACCAACCGGCTCGCCGGGGGAAGTCGGGCCGTCGAGTCGACCACCACCCGGAGCGCGACCCGTTGCCCCGCCGGCCGGGCCGTCAGGAGTGGATCATCGGCCAAGGCCGTGCCGATGCCGACGAGGATGGCGTCCATCCGGCCCCGGAGCGCGTGAACGACCCCGCGCGAGGCCGCGTTCGAGATCCACCGCGAATCGCCACCGCTGGCCGCGATCCGGCCGTCGAGGCTCATCGCCCACTTGGCGATCACCCACGGTCGACCCGCGCTGACGAGGCAGCGGAATGGGGCCGTGAGGCGGGTGGCCGCCTCCTCCAAGACACCGCTCTCGACCTCGAGGCCGGCGGCCCGCAGGCTCGCGATCCCGCCACCGTCGACCGCCGGGAAGGGATCGCCCGCTCCGATTACCACCCGCCGGATCCCCGCCGCGATCACCGCGGCCGTGCAGGGGGGAGTCTTGCCGTGGTGGCAGCAGGGCTCGAGCGTCACCACGAGGGTGCCGGCGCGGGCCGCCTCCCCCGCAGCCTCCAGCGCCATCACCTCGGCGTGCGGGCCGCCATAGCGCTCGTGCCATCCCTCGCCGACGATCCGTCCGTCGGCCGCGAGCACAACGGCGCCGACCTGCGGATTCGGCTCCACGAAGCCTTCGCCACGGCGGGCCAATTCGAGGGCCCGCTCCATTGCCGACGCTTCCGATTGCATGTCAACTGCCGGGGGTCCAGATGGCCTTCTTCTCTCCCTGCGGGGGGGCCTGACCACCTCCGCCGGGCGTCCAGATTCCCCCGCCAGACGAGGCTGCCGGCGCGGCTCCGGCTGATCCGGCGCCGCCGAGCGTCGCGGGAGCAGCGCCGCCGGCACGGGCCGCGGCCAGCCCGGGGAGGTCGATGCCTGCCTCCATGAGAACCTCCGCCACCGCCTCCATGGTCCGGGCGTCACGGGAATGCTCCCGGCGGAGATGGTCGAGGAGCCGCATCGTGTCGGCCTGGTCGCCGCGCTGGAGGCGGATCCTCAATTCGCTCACGTCGACCATGCTGTCGTTGGCCTTCAGCTCCGCGATCATCTTTCTCAACTCGGCGATGATCTCGAGCTTCCGCACGCTCCCCTGAGCCCGCTCTTCGAGGAACGACAGCGCCTCCCAGCGCTCTTCCGGGGTGGCATCGGCGCGGGCGAGGATCGCCTCCGCGGCCCGCTCGGCGGCGAGGTCGAAGCCGGCGTCGGCCGCCATCAGGAAGAGCCCACGCAGCTCGCCCCGATCGAGTCCCTCGAGGACCACCCGGTGCCAGCGCATCGGCGGCACCTCCTCGAGCGGCTTGGCCGAGGGGATCGGCGCGGCGGCCTTGATCCCGAGCTTCTCCCGCATCTCGATCCAGGCCGCGGTGGCATCGGCACGGCGGCTGGTCGCCTCCCCCTCGACGACGAGCGCCTCGACACGGACGGCCCCGTCCCCGTCCGCGAGCGCCTGACGGGGGGTTTTGCCGAGGAGCTCCGGGAGCGGCATGTCGGGCCAGATCGCGTTGAAGCGGCCCCACAGCGCTGATCGCTGGATATCGAGGAGACGATCGAGCGGCCCGGGCTCGCCCGCAGGGGTCCCAGTGGCCGGGGCGGCAGGGGGCACCAGGCGGAATTGCGTGGCCAGGAGCCAGGTCGTCGGCGTCGCCACCGGGAGATTTCCTCCGTCCGACAGGCGGGCGAACGTGACCTTCGTGAGCCCGGCAACGATCCCCTCGGCCTCCCCGACATCGGGCTCGAAGCCCTGGAGGATGACCTCGGCCTCATGGTCGGTCTGCCGGCCGAAAACCAGGAACGTCGCCAGTTGGCGCCCCGGCATCGCGGCATCGGTGCCGGCATCGTAGACCCGCCACACCGACCGCGGTGGCACCGCCCCGCGGGAGACCCACTCGGAACGTTCGAAGGGGGTGGGCTCGAGCCGACCATCCTTGCGGAATCGATCCTCGAGAAGATCGAGGCCGTCACCGCTGGCATCGTCGGCCGGAAGGGCCCCGGCGACACGGATGAGGGGGATCGACGGGGAACGATCTTTGTCGGCCTCGGTTTCGAGCGCCATCGCCCGCCCGGTCGCCTCCACGGCCGCGTCGCGGTCGGTGCGGCGAAGCTTCGCCACCTGCAACCAGGCCTCGGCAGCCTCGTAGGGAAGGGCAAGGAGCTCGCAGACCCGGGCCAGGTTCGTGAACACCTCCGGGCTCTCCCCGGAGATTTTTTTCAGGCTCCGGAAGGTCGAGAGCGCCTTCCCCAGCCGCCACTCACGGGCGGCCTTGAGCCCGATGTCGAACTCGAAGCGCCAGGTGGAATCCTCTGGGCAGGTTTCGAACGGGACGCGGGCCCGCAGCGCTGCCGGGACGCCGGCCGAGCCGACGACCGAGGCCAGCATGTGCCGATCCTCCGCCGTGCCGATCCCGGCCTCAGTGAGCCACTCCACGACCCCCTGGGCAAAGCCGGATTGGCCGGTCTGCGCGGCGACCTGCACGAGGGTGGCGGCGATCCGCTCCATCTCCGGTCCGATCTCGGCTCCGGCCGCCTCGCGAGCTTTGTCGAACAGCGCGGCGGCCTCCTGGATCCGGCCGTTGATCGCCTCCGCCACCGACGCCTGGCCGAGGGCGAGGGAGTTGGCCGGGAATGCCGCCAGGAACTCCGCAGCCCCCGTCGCCGCCTCGGCGAACTTCCGGGTGGCGAACTGGAGCTTTGTGCGCGTCGCGAGGAGACAGGCCCGCCCTGGCGTCTTGGCGAGTTGACGCTCGACCTGCTCCAGGGCCGCACTCACCTGATCCCCTTCAAGGAGCCGGTCGACCTGCTCGAGCTCGCCGACGAGATCCTGGCAGCAGAACTTGATCTTCTTCCCCGTTCCCCCGGGGCAGGCAGCGTAAGGATCGATCGGCATGCGCAGGCGAACTCCGATGGTCGGAAAGGGGCAGATTTGGAGCTGTCGAATGTACCAGAGGCCGGCCCAGGCGGGAGGCGGTGGGCGGGGGCCATTTGCCGCGCTTCGCGGTGCCCTGCATACTCATGACGCGGAGCGCGGGCAGGCGGCCGGCGCGACCACAGCCCGGCCCCCTTCGTCGCGGTCGGCGGATCTCCCGATCCGCCCGGTTCGCGGTTCCCGGACGACGGTCCCCACTCGCCATGCGACAGCCGCGGATCCTCGTCGTCGATGCTGCCGGGCCGGCCGGCCTCCCGTATGACCGGCTCGTGGCCCGGCTGCAGCCGATGGAACTGCGGGTCGAGTCGTCGGTGGAGAAGGCGGTCGACAGCCTCTCCCGCGACCCCTGGGATCTGGGGATCCTCACCGTCCGCGACGGGCAGTCGGCTGATGTGCTCCACGCAGCGCTCCGCCGCGCCGACCCCCGCCTTCCCCTCGTCGTCGTCGATCCGCACCCGTCGGTCGAAGCCGCCCGTGAGTGCCTCCAGGCCGGCCCCTGTGACTATCTCGGGACGGCCCTGGTCGAGGCGGGCCTCGAGGACGCGCTGGTCAGGCTCCTGGCGACGAGCCGGCAGCGGGACGCCGAAGAGGTGCTGCGGCGCGTCGTTGAGCGCCCGTACTCGTTCGAGGGATTCCTCGGCGAGAGTCCGCCGATGAGGCTGGTCTACTCCGTCATCGAACGGTTGGCAGCGAGCAACGTCGACGTCCTCGTCACTGGCGAGACCGGGACCGGCAAGGAGCTCGTTGCACGGGCGATCCATCAGCGCAGCCGACGGGCCCAGGGGCCATTCGTGCCGGTCGACTGCGGCGCGATCCCCGATGGGCTGCTGGAGAGCGAATTGTTCGGTCATGAACGGGGCTCTTTCACCGGGGCCGATGCCCGCCGAATGGGCCTGATCGAGTTCGCCGACGGTGGCACGCTGTTCCTCGACGAGGTCGGAGAGTTGCCCCTCCCGCTCCAGGCCAAGCTCCTCCGGGTCCTCCAGGAGCGCCGTGTCCGCCGGGTCGGGGCCCGCCAGGAGAATGCCGTCGACGTCCGTGTCGTTGCCGCCACGTCGCGGGCGATCGACGAGATGGTGGAGCGGGGAGGCTTCCGCCGTGACCTCTTCTACCGGATCAATGTCGTTCGCATCGATCTTCCCCCGCTGCGGCTGCGCGGTGACGACATCGGCCTGTTGGCGGAGTGGTTCGCCAACCGCGCCGCTCAGGAGATGGGCCGGCCGGTGGCGGGGCTTTCGACCGATGCCTACCAGGTGCTGAAGAATTACCACTGGCCGGGGAACGTCCGCGAGCTCCAAAACGTCGTCCGCCGGGCGATCGCCATGGCCCGCGGGCCGATGGCGGGGGTCGATGATCTGCCCGACGACGTCGTCTCCGCGGCCGGCCGCTCCGCTGGCGCCGAGGCGGGCGCGATCGGCTTCTTCGCCCAGCGGGCCGAGCAGGTGGCCCGCTTCGAGCGGACCTATCTCACTGAGCTCCTCTCCCGCCATCTCGGCGATGTCTCGGCGGCCGCCCGCGAGGCCCGCCTGCCGCGCGGCACGCTCTACCGGCTGATGAAGTCGCACGCCCTCGACGGGGCGAGCTTCCGCCGGCTGCCGGAGCCGCGGGGCAATGCCCCCCCGGCCGACGAGACCGGTTGAGCCGGAATCGGCAGGAGTGTCTCATCGGCGCGACACCGCGCCCCGCCGGCGCGACAGCCGTTCCCGGGGCGGATTCCCCGGGCTGGTGGCGCGTCCGCGCTCCCGCAGGCCGACCGACGATGTGCCATCGGCGCGACGCATCCCGACCCGCCGGCACCCCTAAAACCTGGTCGCGGAGCCTGAATTGGGCGTTGCATCCCATTCGGTAGGTTTGGCATGCCGCGTGCATTATCAAGCGGGCATAGGCCGGTCGCCACGATCGGTGCCATCGAGTCCACACCAGCACACCCGTCCAGGAGTCCGTGCCATGAAGAAGATCGAAGCCATCATCCGTCACTTCAAGCTCGAAGAGGTCAAGGATGCTTTGAACGCCGCCGGTATCCGCGGCATGACCGTCACCGAGGTCCGCGGCTTCGGCCGCCAAAAGGGACACACGGAGACCTACCGTGGCGCCGAGTACTCCGTCGACTTTCTCCCCAAGGTGAAGATCGAGGTCGTCGTCAGCAACGAAGAGGCCTCGGGCGTGATCAACAAGATCATGACCACCGCCCGCACCGGCCAGGTCGGTGACGGCAAGATCTTCGTCACCGATCTCGCCGAGGTCGTGCGCATCCGCACCGGCGAGACCTCCGGCGACGCGATTTGACTGCTGGCTTTACGGCGGCACGGCCAT
>JBAWVV010000126.1:0-11017 GCA_037147115.1 Planctomycetia bacterium
CCACCAAACAGCGCGAACGGACCGGCAGCAGGATCGGCGTTGACGATCCCCTCGTAACTCCCTCCCCACACGCCCCCGCCCACGCTCCATCCCTCCACCGGACCGACCTCGAGGATCTGCTCCGGCCGGAGAATCTTCCGGTAGCCCTCTTGGAGGGCGCTGGGAACAAGGGGCCGCAGCACGATCGCGTCGGCATGGGCGGCCCAGGTCGATGTCTGCCGATCGAGATAGTCGAGGGCGACCCCAGCCTCCTCCGAGGTCGGCCGGCGCGACAGCGCCCGCTCGAAGAGGCGACGGACGAACGCCCCGTCTTCACCCTCGGGCGTGCCCGGGCCGGTCTCCGCCGTGACGTGCTCGGCGAGGGCCCGGGCGCGGCTGCGAGCGAAGTCGCCGTTGATCATGAGGAGGGCCTGCGGCGCGACGATGGTCACGGCGCGCTCCCCGACGGGGCTGGTGGTATTGGTGTAATCGAGGGCTTCGAGCTCCGGCACGAGGAGCGTGCGCTTGACGAAGCCGTAGATGCTGCGGCGATCCTGCTCGCGCGGATGCGAGATCTCCCAGCCGAGACCAGGCCGCGACTGACCGGAGAGCGAATCGGGCCCGACCTGCATGAAGAAGCCCCGCCCGCCGACCGCCGGATTGATCGCTTCCGACACGGCCAGGAAGGCATCGCGGATGATCTCCGCCTCGAGCCGACGCCGGTTCTGCCGCCAGAGGAGCGTGTTCGGCTCGTCCGCTGCGAGGCACTCCGGCCGATCGGCCCGCGACGACATCCGATAGGCCCGCGACCGGAGGATTGTGCGGTGGAGGTTTTTCAGGCTCCAGCCCGAGTCGACAAGCTCTGCCGCGAGCCAATCGAGCAATTCCGGATGGGTGGCGGCGAGGCCGGCGGCGCCGAAGTCGTTGGGCGTGGCGACAAGAGCGCGACCGAAGCTGTGCTGCCAGAGCCGATTAGCGGTGACGCGGGCCGTGAGCGGATTGGCGGGGCTTACGATCCATTCGGCCAGCGCCCGCCGCCCTTCGAGGCCCGAGGGAGCCGCAGCCCCGCTTCGGAACAGCTCCGGGAGGCCGGGAGCGACAACGGCGCCGGGCGTGGCGGGATTGCCGCGAATCAGAACGTGGCAGGGCTCCATCGGCGCATCGGCCTCGCGGGCCGACAGCGCCCACTCCTCCCCTGCGGCGATCGGCAGGAACATCGCTGCGTCCGGTTTCGGGGGGAGCAGCGCCCGCTCGTAGCGCCGCACGCCCCGAATCATGCCGATGAGGCTGTAGTAATCGGCCTGCGAGAACGGATCGAACTTGTGGTCGTGGCAGCGGGCACAGCCGAGCGTCGTGCCGAGAAACGCCTGACCGATGGTGGAAAGGGCGTCGTCGAGCTCGTCGTAGCGAGCGAGGCGGATGTCGTCCGGCTCGTCATCCCAAGTCCCCAGATGCCAAAAGCCCGAGGCAATGACGGCGGAGTCGGTGCGCGGCTCGAGGAGATCGCCGGCGATCTGCTCGCGGACGAAGCGGTCGAAAGGCATGTCGTCGTTGATCGCACCGATCACCCAGTCGCGGTAGCGCCAGGCGTAGGGCTTCTCGTCGTCGCGTTCGTAGCCGTTGGTCTGGGCATAGCGGACGACATCGAGCCAGTGCCGCGCCTGTCGCTCGCCGTAGGCGGGCATCGCCAGGAGCTTCTCGACGAGCGCCTCCCAGGCGGCGTCGGAGGGATCGCGTTCGAACGCCTCCACCACCTCCAGTGGGGGCGGCAGGCCGACGGTGTCGAACCACACCCGCCGCACCTGCTCGCGCGGCGTCGCAGGGGGATTGGGATGAATGCCCACCGTCGCCATCCGGGCCCTCAAGATGGCGTCGATAGCTCCGATTCCCTGCTCGGCTCCCTCTCCGGGCGTGGGCACGGCGGGCCTGACGACCGGCGCGTAGGCCCAGCGTGACCGATCGTCAGCGCTGATCGTGAACCCGGCCCGGCGGACGGCGGCGACAGGCTCCCCCTCCGCACCCGGCCAGGGGAGCCCACGCCGCACCCACTCCTCGAGCCACTCGATCTGCGCTGGCGCGAGCCGGCCAGCGGGTGGCATCTGGAGGGCGGGGTCGACGTAATGGACCGCCTTCAGCAGCAGGCTTGCGTCGGGTTGGCCGGGAACTGCCGCCGGCCCCGAATCTCCCCCGGCCAGCAGCGCGGCGAGCGAGTCGAGCCGCAATCCCCCCTCGGCCCCCGCGGCATGGCACTCCAGGCAATGGTCGTGAAGGAGCGGGCGGATGCGCGATTCGAAGAACGCCTGATCGGCGGCACGTGCCTCGGCCGACGTCGCCTCATCGCCGCGCGCCGCTCCGACCGCCGCAACGAGCGCCATCATCACCACCGCGCTCCACGCCACACGGTTGCATCGAAACGACGGTGCTGCAGTCTTTTGCATGGGAACGCTCCGAAGCAAAGTTTACGTTGCCACGCCCCGCGGAGCCATGCGGGCCAACGCCGTGATTTACAGCGTGATCTGCTCGCCGATCTCCATCACCTGGTCGGCCGGGACCTGGTAGCGGCGTTCCTCCTGGACGGCATTGCGTTTGAGGTAAGCGAAGATCGCCTCGGGGATGTGGGCCAGCCGCCCTCCCTCGTCGGCGATGATCGTCGAATGGCCGATGAAAAACGTGGCGCGGTCGACGTCGAACGGGATGTGGTGCTCCGTGGCGAGCCGGCGGAGGAAGGGGATCAGCAGGGGCTGCTCCATGTATCCGAACCGGACGGTGATCCTCCAGAAGCCGTCGGTGAGCTGCTCGACCTTCGACCGCTCCCCCTCGGGAACCTCGGGGACGGTGGCATCGACGACCGTGAGGAGGATGACCGTCTTCTGGAGTGCCCGCGTCAGTTCCACGTGGTGGACGAGGACCGGGGGCACGTGCTCGACACTCGGCGCCAGGAACACGGCTTCTCCCGGCACGCGCGAGGCCACGTGGCCTTTGAGTTCTGGCCATTCCTCTTCCCAGGGGCCGAATTGCCGGGAGTAGCGATCGATGACCGCCGTCCGCCCATGGCTCCAGATGAGCATGCCGGCAATCAGCGCCGCGCCGATGAGCATCGGCACGTAGCCGCCATCGAAAAACTTGAAGAGGTTGGCGGCCAGGAAGGGGATGTCGAGGGCAAGGAAAAAGGCGAGCAGCCCAAGGCTCGCCCACTTCGACCAGCCCCAGCTGTAGCGGACGACGAGGTAATAGAGGACCGAGGTCACGGCCATCGTGCCAGTAACGGCGATGCCGTAGGCCGCAGCGAGCCGGACACTCTCGCGGAAGGTGAGCACGAGCGCCAGGCAGCCGATGGCCAACAGCGCGTTGACCTCGGGGATGTAGATCTGCCCTTCGTTGTCGCGGGCGGTGTGGCAGATCGTCATCCGGGGGAGGAAGCCCTGGAGCATCGCCTGCCGAGTCAGCGAGAAAGCGCCGGAGATCAGCGCCTGCGAAGCGATGACGGTGGCAAGGCTCGAAAGAAGGACCAGCGCCCACGTGGCCGCCCCGGGGGGCACCATCCGGAAAAAGGGCTCGGCGGCGGCCGAGGGATCGCGGAGGATGAGTGCTCCTTGCCCGAGATAGGCAAGGACGAGCGCCGGCAGGACGAGCACGCTCCAGGCGAGGCGAATGGGCTTGAGCCCGAAGTGGCCCATGTCGGCATAGAGGGCCTCGCCACCGGTGACGACGAGGACAACCGATCCGAGGATGTGGATCCCGCGGAAGCCGTGCCGCAGAAAGAACTCGATGCCCCACCAGGGGGAGAGAGCCCCGATGACCTCCGGCTCCTCGATGATCTGACGCAGCCCCAACAGCGCGAGCGTCGTGAACCAGACGAGCATCACCGGACCAAACAACTTGCCGACATCGCCGGTGCCACGCGATTGGATCGCGAACAGGCCGATGAGGATCAGGCAGGTGATCGGAACGACGAAGCTCTTGAGCGCGGGGCTGGCGACGGCCAGCCCCTCAACGGCCGAGAGCACGGAGATCGCCGGCGTGATCACGCCGTCGCCGTAGAGGAGCGACGCGCCGACGACGGCCAAGAGCGTCATCCCGGAGACACCGCCGATCCCATGGGCGGAGTGGCGGTAGCGATCGGGGACGAGGGCCAAAAGCGCCAGGATCCCCCCTTCCCCGCCATGGTCGGCCCGCATCACGAAGACGACATACTTCACCGTGACGACGAGGATCAGCGCCCAGAACATGAGCGAGAGGATGCCGAACAGATCGGTGCGGTCGACCGTCTCGCCGTGAGCGGCGGCGACATGAAGGCACTCTTTGAGCGTGTAGAGGGGGCTGGTGCCGATGTCGCCGAAGACGACGCCAAGCGCGAGGAGCGCCAGATGGAGGAGATCGCCCCGGCCAGCCCCATGGGCGTGCGGGGGGGCGGGGCTGGTGCCATGATTCATCAACGGCTCCTCGGGCTCTGGGGAAGCCAGTCTAGCGGCGGAAGGTTGCCCCTTACCCGTCACCCCTGACACGCTCGAAACCGGGCGAGAATCAGCCGGCACCGAGGGATTAGCTCACGGAAAAGGGAGCCTTTGGCGGATCTTTCTGGACAGGTTCCAAAACGGTGCCAGAATGGTGCCATGGCAAACATCACGCTCAAAGACGTGCCTGACGATCTCCATCAGCGCCTGCGGGCCGCAGCCGTGGGGACCGGCCGCAGCCTGAACAAGATGATTCTCGCGCTGCTGGAAACGGCGGTAGGGCCGCACAAGTCGGACCGACTCGTGCTCCTCGACCGCATTCGGACACGGCGATCGAAGCTCCACCATCTCGTGGATGACGCGAGCCTTAAGGAGGCAATCGAGGAGGGGCGGGCGTGATCGTCGTCGACACGAACGTCATCTGTTACCTCCTCATGCCCGGCGAACGCACGGCGGCCGCGGAACGGCTCTACCGGGCCGATCCGGAATGGATCGCCCCCCGTCTCTGGCTCGATGAACTCCTCAATGTGCTCGCCACCTCCGAGCGCCAAGCCTTTCTCGATGCCGAGCAGGCCGCCGCCATCCTCCGCGACGCGGTCGATCTGATGCAGGAAGGCACGTATGAAGTGCCTCCCGAGCGGGTGCTGGCGATCGCCCGACGGACAGGCTGCAGCGCCTACGACAGCCAGTTCGTGGCGCTCGCCGAGGACCGCCACCTGAAACTCCACACGTGGGATCGAAAGATCCTGGAACGCTGTCCGGAGCTTGCCGTCGCGCCAAGGTGAGCCGAGATTCCCGGGTGGAAGAACCCGCTCGCCTGATTCCGGAGAACTGGACTCTCCGCTCGCGACTCCCCCCGATCCCCGTCAGCCTGCGGCGCTCATGCCGGACGCGGGGCGGAGAGAGCCGTCACGCCAGAATCCCCTTCACGACCTCGCCGTGGATGTCGGTGAGGCGGAAGTCTCGCCCCTGGTAGGGATAGGTGAGGCGGAGGTGATCGATCCCCATCAGATGGAGGATCGTGGCGTTGAGATCATGGACGTGGACATGCTCGTCGGGCGTCGTCACGTTGTAGCAGTAGTCGTCGGTCGCTCCCCAGGTCAGCCCCCCCTTGATCCCGGCGCCGGCCAGGAGCGTCGTGAAGCAGCGCGGATGATGGTCGCGGCCGTAGCTCGTATCGCTGATCCCCCCCTGCGAATAGATCGTCCGGCCGAACTCTCCCCCCCAGACGATGAGCGTCTCGTCGAGGAGGCCGCGGGCGGAGAGGTCGGCGATGAGCGCTGCGGTCGCCCGGTCGGTGTCGCGGCACTGTCCGCGGATCGCGTCGGGAAGGCCGCCATGATGATCCCACCCCATGTGAAACAGCTGCACGAAGCGCACGCCGCGCTCCGAGAGACGCCGGGCGAGGAGGCAGTTGTAGGCATAGCTCCCGGGGCGCTCGACGTCGGGGCCGTAGGCCTCGAGCACGTGCTTTGGCTCGTCGCTGATCCGCACGAGATCGGGCACGCTCGTCTGCATCCGGAAGGCCATCTCATACTGGCTCGTCCGCGCCGCGATGTCGGGATCGCCTACGAGTTCGGCGCGGCGGCCATTGATCGCCGCGATCCGGTCGAGCGTTGCCCGGCGCGTCTGCCGGGCGATTCCCGGCGGATCGGAAAGATAGAGAACCGGGGCACCGCTGTTGCGGAACCGCACCCCTTGATGCTCCGTCGGCAAAAACCCCGTTCCCCACAGCCGGTCGTAAAGAGGCTGATCATCCGGGCGGCCGCTGCCGAAGCTCGTGAGGACGAGATAGGCGGGGAGATCGGCGTTCTCGCTCCCCAGGCCGTAGCTCGCCCAGGAGCCGATGCTCGGCCGGCCAGCCAATTGACTCCCTGTCTGGAAGAAGGTGATCGCCGGATCGTGGTTGATCGCCTCGGTGTGCATCGAACGGATCATGCACCACTGATCGGCCTTCGAGGCGATCCCCGGAATCAGATCGCTGAACCACATCCCACTTTTGCCATGTTGAGCGAAGGGGAAGATCGACGGCGCCACCGGGAAGCTCGATTGGCCGCTGGTCATCGTCGTCAGCCGCTGCCCCTGCCGGATCGATTCGGGCAGCTCCTCCCCGCGCCGCTCAGCAAGCGCCGGCTTAGGATCGAAGAGATCCATCTGCGATGGCGCGCCTGACTGGAAGAGATAGATGATCCGCTTCGCCTTCGGCGCGTGATGGGGGATGCCCGGCAGTGCCGCCACGGCTGATGCCTGCGAAGTGAGCCCGGCGACGGCCGCAGCCAGGGTGCCGGCAGCACCGCCGAGGAAGACGCGGCGGTTGAGCGCGTCCTGGAGGTGAAAGCCATGCATGAGACGGTCCATTGCGTCACTCCCGCATCACGAATTCGTCGAGGTTCAGGATCACGTTGGCCACGAGGCACCAGGCGGCGAACTCGTCGGCCGCCAGGCCTGCCGTCGCTTCAGCCACCGGCCTGCCGGCAGCACCGGCAACGATGAAGGCCTCGGCCGATGTCGCGTCGGCCGCAAACGCACCACGATCGGCGGCCAAGCCGGCCAGGAGCGTGTCGAGCTCGGGCCCGTCGGGGGCCCGTCCGAGCGCGAGTGAGTAGCCGCGGCCGATCCGAGCCGCGGGATCGGCTCCCCCCTCGGCCACCATCCGGCGAGCGAGCCCCTGGGCGGCTTCGAGGAACGTCGTCTCGTTGAGCAGCGCCAGGCTCTGCAGCGGCGTGTTGGTCCGCGAGCGCTTCACCGTGCAGGTCTCGCGGTTGGGAGCATCGAAGAGGAGCATCGTCGGCGGCCCGGCCGTCCGCTTCCAGATCGTGTACATGCTGCGTCGGAACCGCCCCGGGCCGGCGTCGGCAACATAGCCCCGCAGATTGCCATACTTGCTCGTCTCATCCCACACTCCCTCGGGCATCCACGGCCGGACGCTCGGGCCCCCGATCGTGGGTACGAGAAGCCCCGCCGCGGCCAGCGCCTGATCGCGAATGATCTCACCAGGGAGCCGCACTCTCGGGCCCCGTGAAAGCAACCGGTTGGCCGGATCGCGGGCCAGCCCATCGGCCGTCACCAGGCTCGACTGCCGGTAGACGGAGCTCGTGAGCAGAAGCTTGAGCAAGGCTTTCATGTCCCAGGGACGGGGCGGGGAGCCCGCCACCTGTGGCAGATTCGTTCCCTCCATGAACTCGACCGCGAGCCAGTCGAGCAGTTCCGGGTGGCTGGGATACTCGGCCTGGCTGCCGAGGTTTTCACTCGTCTTCACCAGGCCCATGCCGAAGAGCCGCTCCCATTGGCGATTCACCCACACCCGTGCCGTGAGCGGATGATCGCGGGAGACGATCCCCTCGGCGAGCGTCAGCCGATCGGCTTTCCTTCCCGGAGGGAGTGGCGGGAGGAAGGCGGGCAGGCCCGGCTCGACCTTCTCCCCCGGCTTGTCGTATTCGCCGCGCGTCAGCACGAAGGCATCCCGTGGCGTCCCTTCGCGCATCACCATGGCGCTGGGGAGCGCATCCCGGAACACCTCGAGCGCCTTCCGCGCCGCATCACGCGTCGCTTCGGCCTGCTTCACCGGCCCCCCGACCTTGTCGCGGTAGTACGCCAGGATCACCTGCTGCTGCTCATGGCTCCGGGCCGCAGCGTCGATCCGCAGGCTGTCGCGCACCGGCGCCGGCACGGCCAAGCCCGAGACGCCGGCAAGCGCCGGCGGCGCAGCCGTTCGCACCAGCCGGAAGCGGCCGAAGGCATGCCCCTCGATCACCTCCTGCCGCACGCGGATCCGCAGCCTGGCGTTCTCCGGCACCTCGACGGTCGCTCCAGGAAACACAGCCAAGCGACGCGGCTGACGCTTGTCGGCGAGATGCCCGTCGATCGCCCAGCCCTGACCGCCGCCGAGCACGCTCGCCGCTGGCCAGCCAGCCTGCTCGTAGTCGGCCTCAGCACGGCCAAGCGCCACCGGGAGAGCCGGGGCGTCCCCCGGCGGATCGATCTCCACCTCCACCCGGCTCACGACGACGTTGCCGTTGTGGTTACGGCCGAAGCCGCCGCCACCGGAGAGGGACGGATCAGCGAGCAGTTCGAGGCGGACGCCCCCAAACGGACCGGCGGGGAGGAGGGCTTCGATCTCGTAGGTGTCGAGCGGCGGCTTGGCCCCCTCGACGAGCCACGAGCCATCCTCGAGCCGGCGAAACGTTGCTCCGCCTGCGCTCTTCAAGACGAGCGGCTCGAGCGTCTGCCAGATCTCGTCCGGCAGGTCGAGCACCGGGCGGATCGAACGCTCCCAGTCGGCAACCAGGGTCGTGAGATCCTTCTCGCCGGCGCGGACTGCCTCGTCGGCGTCGAATATCGTCTTCTCCAGCCGCAGAATCTCGGCGGATTGTTCGGCCGACGGCAGCGGATAGAGCGGGTCGGAGTTGCCGCCGCTGCGCGTCTCGCTCCCCATGATCGTGCCGGTCTCCGGGACGTTACAAAACAGCGCGAACAGGGCATAGAACTCGCGCTGCGTGAGCGGGTCGTATTTGTGGTCGTGGCAGCGGGCACAGCCGACCGAGAGGCCGAGCCAGGTCTGGCCGGTTGTCTCGACGCGATCGATGACCGTCTCTACCCGCCACTCCTCGGCGATGATCCCCCCCTCGCCGTTGATCCGGTGGTTGCGGTTGAAACCGGTGGCGATGATCGCGTCGCGCGTCGCCGCCTCGTCGCCCGCCGCCGGCGGAAGCATGTCGCCGGCGAGCTGCTGGATCGTGAACTGATCAAAGGGGAGGTTGCGGTTGTAGGCCGCGATCACCCAGTCGCGCCACGGCCAGTTCGAGCGGCTCGAATCGGTCTGGTAGCCGTGGCTATCGGCATAGCGGGCCGCATCGAGCCATTCGATCGCCATCCGCTCGCCGAAGTGCGGGCTCGCGAGCTTGAGGTCGACATACTTTTCGTACGCCTCTGGAGACGGATCGGCGACCAGCGCGGCGACCTCCTCCGGCGTCGGCGGCAGGCCCGTCAGATCGAGGCTGACGCGCCGGGCGAGCACCTCGCGGGAAGCTTCGCCGTTGGGGCTCATCCCCTCGGCCGCCAGCCTCGCGAGGATGAAGTGGTCGACCGGCGTCCGCGGCCACTGCAGGTCGCGCGTCTCCGGCACCTCTGGCCGCATCACTCTCTCGAAGGCCCAGTGGCCCCGGTAGGGAGCGCCGGCTGCGATCCAGCGGCCCAGCAGCTTTGCCTCGGCCGCCGTCACCGGCTTCCCGATATGCGGCGGGGGCATGACGAGATCGGGATCGGTCGACTCGATCCGGGAAAGCAACTCGCTTGCCGCCCCATCGCCGGGCACGATTCCCCGGCTGCCACTGTCGAGCACGAGACTCGCGCCCGCCGGCTCATCGAGCCGTAAGCCCCCCTGCCGCTTGGCGGCATCGGGGCCATGGCAGGCAAAGCAGCGGTCGGAGAGGAGCGGGCGGATGTCGCGGTTGAAATCGATCGGAGAAACGAGCGCCGCCGGGGGAGCGCTCTCCGCAGCGACGACCGGCGACCACACGCCGACGAGGAGCCACGCACCGCACGCCAAAATCATGGGCCCCTTCCGCACGCGGATCGATGGACCCTTGTTGCGCCGGCGCCGCCGGCTGGTGTGGCGGGTGTTCACAGCGACGCGTTTTCCTCCCCTTCGTACGAGACGTTCGGCGTTGCATTCGCTCCAGGCGCGGCCCCCTGCTGCTCGTCGTTACTCTGCTTCGCCCCCTTCTCGTCGCGCTTCCGTTCGCCCTTCTTCCCTTTCTCCTCGTCTCTCTGCTTCGTCTTCTCCTCGCGCTTCCGATCATGCCCCTCCCCATCGGCACGGCCGGCGCCATGAGCCTCATGGAGCCGCCTCACCTCCTGCTCGAGGCGCTCGATCCGCTCCTGCTGCTCGGCAAAGCGGCGGCGGATGTCCTGAAACCGATCCTGAAGCTGCTCGTGCGTCTTCGCGAGCTTCTCGTGCATCTGCCGCAGCTCCTCGCCACCACCTGCCGCACCTTTGAGCTTCTCACCGAGCCCCCGGCCCATCTCTTCGACGTGGCGGTGGAGATCACGGGCATGCTCTTCGAAGCGCCGGTTGAGCTCGTCCTGAGGCATGCCGCCGAGGGGCGGGGCCTGATGTCCTGGTGGCACCATCCGACCGTGGAACTGAGGCCCCGGGCCGCCGCGCTGAGGACCCGGCTGCTGCGGACCACCGTGCGGCAGCGGCGCAAACGGCGGCTGGCCCTGCGGAGCGGGCCCACCGAGACGGGCCTCGAGGCGATCGAGCTTGCCGAGGATCTGATCGAGCTGCTGGGTGACGTGGGCGTGCGCATCAAAGGGAACAGGAGCCATCGCCGGCGCAGGGAATTGGCCCTGGAGATTCGGCGGAAGCGGCGCCTGGAACTGGGGATGGGGCTGTCCTGGATGATGTGGCCCCTGCGGTCCCTGAGGCGGCTGCGGCTGCGGTGGCTGGGGCGGGCCCTGCATCGACTGCACGTGCCGGGCGATAATCCCTTCGAGACCTTCGATCGAGTCGAGCGTGAAGCCTGCGGGTCCACCGGAGCCCTGCTTCATCTTGCCGTCCGCACCGACCTCGACATCGAAGG
>JBAWVV010000127.1:0-10911 GCA_037147115.1 Planctomycetia bacterium
CTGGCAGGGGATGCGGCTCGGGGGAACTGGGGGACGTGCCGCCGGGCACCCCGGGCACCGCGGGCACCGCGAACGCTGCGATCGATACAACCAAGACGGTCGCGCCGACCGATCTCATCGTTGACGTCGAGGGATCGGTGGGGATTACTGCCACATCGGCTGCGCTCGCCAGGCGGCCAGGGGGGCGAGGATCAGAAGCGGGGCCCAGGCCCCGACCGACGGGCTGATGACGTAGCTCGATGCCGCCGCGTGGCAGCCGAGCGTCACGAGGAAGAAGATCACCGTCATGGCGACGCACAAGCCGACGGCGACGAAGATCCCGCGCCGATTTGGACCGACCACCAGCGGGATGCCGAGGAGGGCCAGCGACATGTCGAGGAACGGTGCCACGAACCGGGAATGGACCCGCAGTGGGATGTCGGCGCCGACGCCGAGCGCCGGGTTGGCGATCGACGCCACAAGCTCGGGGGTCGACGAGTACTGGATCCAGTTCGACGAACCGATCAGTTGCTCGAAGGAAACGTCACTGGCGAGGAAGCACTGGCCCGGTGCGAGCCAATCAGCCCCGGACCTGGTCTGGATAATCGTCCGGCCGCCGAACTCGATCGACGAGAGCCGGTCGATCCCGGCAGGCTCGCGGACCGCCCCGAGGAGGTAGCCTGCCGGATGGCGGGCATCGGCGGCGAGCCAATGCGCCTCGGCCGCATCGATCTGTGTCCCGTGTTCGGACAGTGACGGCGGGAGGAGAAAGCTCGGTGATTCGATCCGACGTGGAGCCGCCTGCACCGAACGGCCGCGGAACAGAACCTCGGTCGCATGGTCGTACCGGGCCTCGAAAGCCTGGTCCTTGTTGCCCTTGAGGTCCTGGGCATTCCGCGAGAAAGCTTCCCGGATCCTGGGGAGAACCAGTTCGCGGTTGGCACCGGCGAGGATCGCCACGACCGCCGCGAAGGCGATCGACCCGCGGGCGATCCGCCAGCGCGTGACCCCGGCGGCAAGGAGGGCGGTCAGTTCGTTGTGGCGCTCGAGCCACGACAGGGCGAACATGGCGCTGGCCAGGGAAATGATGGCGCTTGTGGCATCGAAGAACGAGATCAGCCGGTAGCCGTAGTACTTCCCGAGCACCTTCCACAATCCGCCCCCATCGGCCGCGTGCGAGACGAACTCCTCCATGTTGGTGAAGGCGTCGACAACGAACGTCAGCCCTGCCAAACTGATGAACACGATCACGAAGGCGTGGAACTGGGCGCGGGCGATGTAACGATCGATCAGCATGCCGGGCCTTGAAACAGCGGAAGCCTGGGGGCCCCGGACAGGCCCGGGGGCCGGAGGATAGGGTTGTCCGGAAACAGCGTCAACCTGGCTCGAAACGGGATCTCGACGGTGATCACACGGGGGTGGACGTGGCTGGCACGGCAGGTCCGGACGTGGTCCGCGCCCGCGGTTGACCTGCTTTTCCCCCCCCGCTGCGAGCTTTGTCATCGGGAAGAGATGGTCGTGCTGTCGGCCGGAGCGCCGGCGACGTCGGCCGGAGCGCCGGCGACGTCCGCGGCCGTCCCTTGCCGCACCCCTCTCCCCCTCTGCGAAGCGTGTGTCGGGGAACTTTCCGATCCTCGACTGCGCTGCCTGCGGTGTGGGCAGCCGGGAGGGGGCGAACGCTGCCGGTCGTGCCGGGGGCGGTGTCGTGACTGGGACGGGATCGTCGTGCTGGGGAGCTATGGTGGCACGCTCCGTCAGGCGGTGCTCCATGCCAAGAGGCCACGGGGCGACAACGTGGCGGCGGCGCTCGCCACGCTCCTCCACCGCCACCATGCCGAGACCATCCTCGCCTGGAAGCCCGATATCGTCGTGCCGGTGCCGATGCACTGGTGGCGGCGCGTCGAGAGGGGCACGAGTGCCGCCGATGTGATGGCCGAACGTCTGGGGCATCTCGCCGCGATTCCGGTCCGGAGGTTGCTGCGGCGCACACGGGCGACGGTGATGCAGAACCGGCTGCCGTTCGAGTCGCGCCGCGCCAACGTCCTCGATGCGTTTGCCGTCGGCCGCGGGGGAGGAACGGGGAAACGGGTGCTCCTCGTCGACGACGTCGTCACCACCGGTGGTACGCTGGCCGCCTGCCGACGGGCCTTGTCGACGGCGGGCGCCGCCGCCGTCCATGTGGCCGTCGTGGCCCGGGCCGATCATGGCAGCGATGCGGGAGCCGAGCGGGATGGTGCCCGAGAATGACAACCACCGCGCCGACGCAACGGCGCCGAGCATGGAAGGATGCGTGATGGAACGGCCGGAGATCTGCGTCGGGACGAGGGGGAGTGCGTTGGCACGGACGCAGACGGGATGGGTCGTCGATCAGTTCCGGTCCCGCGGCCATGCGGTGACCGTCGAGCTCGTCTCGACCCGGGGCGACGTCGTCACCGATGTGCCGATCGCCGCGATCCGCGGGGGGGATGGGGTGTTCGTCCGTGAGCTCGAACGGGCCCTGCTCGAGGGGCGGATCGATGCGGCTGTTCACAGCCTCAAGGACCTCCCCACCGCCGTCACGCCGGGGCTCGAACTGGCCTCAGTGCCCCTCCGCGCCTCCCCCTTTGATGCCTTCGTGGGGCGGACGAGCCCGACGATCGACCAATTGCCCCCACGCGCCGTCGTCGGCACCTCGAGCATCCGCCGCGTCATGCAGCTGCGGGCCTGGCGCCCCGACCTCGATTTCCGCTCGGTGCGGGGGAACGTCGACACCCGCCTCCGCCGGCTCGACGAGGGGGAGTGTGATGGCCTGATCCTCGCCGCCGCCGGTCTGGGGCGTCTCGGGTTGGAGCGGCGGATCACGGAGGTGCTCCGGCCGGAATCGTTCTGGCCTGCCGTCGCGCAAGGCGCGTTGATCGTGCAGATCCGCAGCGGCGATGCCCGGATGGCGGCCATCGTCGGGGAGATCAACGATCCCTCCTCCCACGCGGCGGTGGAAGCCGAACGCGCCTGCCTGGCGGGCTTGGCGGGGGGGTGTCTGGCCCCGATCGGTGCCTGGGCCCGCTTCGAGGGAGATCGGCTCCATCTCGGTGCCTGCGTCCTCGGACCGGATGGCGACGGGATCGAGCGGATCGTCTCCCGAGGGGTGGCCGAGGCTGCCGAGTCCCCCGACCGCCTCGGCCAGAGGGTGGCCGAGGCGCTGCTTGGCCAGGGGGCCGATCGGATGCTCCAGGCGGCGCGGCAGGCCGAATCCCTCCGCCGGCAGGCGTGAAGTCGCCTTGAGGGCAGCCCCACCGGGTGTCCAAGGTGGGGTCAAGGCGTCCTTACGGGGGGAATTCTCCCGGCTCGTTGTGGCCCCGGGGGGATGGGGTTACGATTGCGGAACATCACGAGTGTGCCACACCATATGAAGGAGAGAAGAGAGCATGTCCGTCAAAGTTGTGATCGCCGACGACCACGAAGTGGTGCGCCGTGGGCTGGCCAGCCTGCTGGCGGGATCCGAGGTCAAAATCCTTGGGGAGGCGTCCAACGGTGATGAGGCGCTGAAGCTGGCCAAGAAGCTCAAGCCCGATGTCGTGCTCCTCGACATCCGGATGCCCGGCAAGGATGGGCTGGCGACGCTGGAGAAACTCCGGGCCGAGCTTCCGACTGCCCGGGTGGTGATGCTCTCGACATTCGACAATCCGACCTACGTCGCCCGCGCGGTGGCTGCGGGGGCCCACGATTACATCCTCAAGGGTGCCTCGCGGAGCGAGATCATCGCGGCGATCACCGGGGCCGCAGCCGGCCAACTCCCGGCCCGTGCCGGGGAGCTCCGCCGGGTGGCAACGACGATGGCCAACCGGGTGGCCACGCCCGATCCCGACATCCCGCTCACGCAGCGCGAGACGCAGGTGCTCCGGCACATGGCGCTAGGGCTCTCCAACAAGGAGATAGCCCAGTCGTTGACGATCAGTGTCGAGACGGTCAAGGAGCATGTTCAAAACATCCTCCGGAAAATTGCCGTCTCCGACCGCACCCAGGCTGCTGTCTGGGCCGTGCGTCGCGGTCTCGTCTGACAGCGGCCCTAGGGAACGACCAGCGGCCCTGGGGAACGACCTCGCGTTCGTTCCTCAGCATCTCGCCGTGCTTCTATCGGGCCCGTGGATGGGCTTTGTCGAAGGCGTCGAGGAGACGTGTCGTTGTCACGTGGGTGTAGATCTGGGTCGTGACCAGGCTCTTGTGGCCGAGCAGTTCCTGAACGCTCCGGATGTCGGCTCCGGCGTCGAGGAGATGGGTGGCGAAACTGTGCCGTAGGGTGTGGGGGCTGGCCCGCCCGGATAGCTCGGCCGTGAGCAGGTGCTTCTCGAGGAGCCGGCCGACGCCCCGCACCGAGAGCCGCGTTCCGAACTTGTTCGTGAACAGTGGTTGGGCGCGGGTAGCGGCCATCGCGCGGGGGCTAGCACGCGACGCCAGCCAGCTTTCGATCGCTCCGCGGGCGTGACGGCCGACGATCCCGAGCCGCTCCCGACGCCCCTTTCCGCGGACCCTGACGGTGCCACCACGGAGGTCGAGGTCGCCGTCATCGAGGGTCACCAACTCGCGAACTCGAAGCCCGGCCGAGTACATCAACTCGAGAATTGCCCGATCCCGCAGTCCACCGGCGGCCTTCGGTTGGGGGGCGGCAAGGAGGCGGCCGATTTCCTCGCCAGTGAGGAACTTGGGGAGTTTCCGCGCCCGCCTCGGACCGCGGAGTGGCTTGGCGGGATTCGTCCGCACCCATCCTTCGCGCTGGCCGAAGGTGTAAAAACTTCGGGTGCTCGCCAACTTCCTGGCCACGGTCGCCGGCGCATATCCGGCGGCGTGGAGTCCGCCGGCGAATCGCCGCAGGATCATGCTCGTCGCCTCGTCGGGCGTCCGGCAGCCGGCCGAGGCGAGGAACTCGGCCAGTTGGAGGAGATCCTCTCGGTAGCTCTTGACGGTGAAGGGTGAGCATCCTCGTTCCGCGACCATCGCGCCGAGGAAGCGATCGATCACCGCAGAGAATCCGGCGCTGGCCTGGGGGGGCAGGGAAGGCATCACAAACCTGCCGGGGGGGTCGGATCAGGCCGTCCGGTCGGCCGGCGGTACGAAGCGGACCCGATTGACTCGTGGGGCGGCGTGGCGGACCTTCTCGCCGAGCACGGCGGCGTCGTGCCAGGAGAAACTGAGATCCGGATCGGAGGCGAATCGGCTCAACGTGCTGAGGGCCTCGACACGGCTGTCGTCGTCATACAGGAAGACGTACCGTTCGCCTCCCTTGACCAGGGCCATGACGTTGATGTCGCGGGCGGGCATGGTGTAGACCCTGTGGGCCGAGGGAACGGCGGCGGGCGCGCAAGCGTCCGCATTGGGGATATCGGCCCTGCCCTCCCGGGGGCCACACGATTCCGATGATCGCCCCCCGAATCGCTCCCATCCGGCCAAGTCCCTGCGACGCCCTTGTTCCTCCGCCGCGATCCTCGTCGGCGCAGCTTGCCCGAGGGGCCGATCCAGCGTGGGCGCCGCTCGACGGTGTCAGAAAAGGTCGCCAAAACCGCGCAGTCCGATCGGTTCACGGGAGGTGAATGGCTCACCGCGGCCAACCCCGATCATCGAGCCCCACCAGCGCGCGGCGGCGTCGACGCGTTCCGGTACGGACGGGGACGAGGCCGGGGACGACCCGGGGGTTGGGAACTGACTCGCGTAGCAGGCGATGCTGCGGGCCTTGGTCTCCCAGGTGTCGCTGATGTCAACAATGAAGGCGGGGCGGAGGAGGACCTTGAGATGGACGCACGGGTAGTGGTAGACGCGCGACGGGTGCCAGGGTTCACCGGGCAGATCGCATTTGGTGAGCTTTGCCCAGAATCGCGCCGCATCGACGAGGCGGGTGGCGGCGACGTGGTCGGGGTGGGCGTCCACCCAGTGTGGCGAGAACAGCCATCGCGGGCGGGTGCGGCGGATCGTGGCGGCGAGGCTTGCCCGGGCGGCGAGCGTGGCACGCAGGCGACGGTTGGGAAGACCGAGATTCTCGCGCCACTCGATTCCGAGCACGGCGGTGGCGGCGGCGGTCTCGCGGGCGCGGATCTCCGGGGTTCCGCGCGGCGTCGGTTCCCCGTCGGTGAGATCGAGAATGCCAACGCGCAACCCGCGGGCGAGCATCAGCGCGATGGTACCCCCCATGCCGAGCTCGGCGTCGTCTGGATGGGGAGCGATGACGAGGGCATCAAGCATGGGATTCTCAGGGAAACCGGGGTGAAGGAGCGGGGCGTGCGGTTGCCAGGCAGTTCCACCGGAGCATACTCTCCCCCCCATGAGCACCTCCCATCCTCCGGCCCGACGGCCCCCAGCCCCCCGTTTGGATCTCGACGAAGCCGCCGCCCACGCCCGTCGGGCCGCGGTGCTCGCGTCGGTCGAATCGATCCTCGGGTGGGACGAACAGACGATGCTGCCCCCCGCCGGCGGCGCTCACCGGGCCGACCAGGTGGCCGCCATCGCTTCCCTGGCCCACAGCCTGCGCACCGATCCGGCCCAGGGAGATCGGTTGGAGCGGTTGGCGGCGGCGATGGAGGGAGAGGGAGAGGGAGAGGGAGAGGGAAAGGCGGAGGGAAGCGACTGGAGTGCAGACGAGCGGGAGACAGTCCTCCGTCTCCAAAGGGATTATCGCAAGCACAGTCGCCTCCCAGCCCGGTTGGTCGAGGAGACCGCCCGGGCCTGCATCGACGGCCAGCAGGCCTGGGTCGACGCGCGGCGACGCTCCGATTGGAAGGGCTTCGCTCCGAAGCTCGCCCACATCGTCGCGTTGAAACGCGAACAGGCGAGCTGCCAATCCCCCGATCTGGATCCCTACGATTCCCTCCTCGACGACCACGAGCCCGGTGCCCGGGCGAGTGACGTTTCGGCTCTTTTCGACCGCCTCAGGACGAGCCTCGTGCCCCTCGTCCGGGCCTGCACGGGAGCGCCCCACGCGCCAATCGACGACGTCCTTCGGGGGCAGTTTCCGCGCGGGGCACAGGAGGTGTTGGTTCGGACTGTGGCCGAAAGGATCGGGTTCGACTTCAACCGTGGACGCCTCGACTCGTCGGAGCACCCGTTTTGCAGCACGACCGGGCCGCATGACTGCCGGATCACAACCCGCTGGGACGAGTCGTACCTGCCGACCGCGCTGTTCGGAGTGCTCCACGAGGCTGGCCATGGCGTCTACGAGCAGGGGTTGAGGGAGGAGGCGTTCGGCCTGCCGGCGGGCGAAGCGGCCTCCCTCGGCATCCACGAATCGCAGTCGCGTCTCTGGGAGAATCTCGTCGGTCGCTCGCTTCCGTTCTGGGAATGGTGCCTGCCCCTGGCGCAGACGATGTTCCCGGCCGCGCTGTCGGAGACCTCTCCAGAATCGGTCCAACGATCGCTGCTGGCCGTTCGTCCGTCGCTGATCCGCGTCGAGGCCGACGAGGTGACCTACAACCTCCATGTCATGCTCCGCTTCGATCTGGAGCGCGCGCTCGTCCGTGGAGAGCTGGCCGTCGCCGATCTTCCGTCCGCCTGGGACGATCGCTTTGAGCAGGACTTTGGAATCCGCCCTGCCAACGCCGCCGAAGGGGTGCTTCAGGACATCCACTGGAGTGCCGGCCTGATCGGCTATTTCCCCACCTACACCCTCGGCAACGTCTACGCGGCCCAGATGATGGCCGCGATCGAAAGAGATCTCCCCGCGCTTCCCATGGAGCTTGCCGCGGGAAGGTTTGGTTCGCTCTTGGGCTGGTTGCGGGAGCGGGTTCACCACCATGGGCGCCTGATCGACCCGGGCAGGCTCGTCGCCGGCGCCACCGGCGGCCCGATCTCGGAGCGGTGGCTGGTCGAGAGCCTGTGGAAGCGGTACGGGGCGGCTCACGGCCTCGCTCAACGGCCCCCGGCATGATCATCCCCGGTTGTGTTGGTCGTGCTAACGGCCTTTCCGCCGGGAGGGTTGCAACGCCAAAGCGGTGTTACACTCGCTGTTTCGGGGAGCGATGAGCCCGACCGATCGAGGTCCGTCGGCGGGTTTAGCCTGTCCGCAAGGCGGGGTTTGATCTCGGGACACCGATCACGAACGGGGGGTGGGGGCGATGGCAGACGACACGCAGCGGCCGGGTCTCGGTGGGCATGATCCAGCGCCTGGTTCGGCGGAGGGGAAAGCATCCCCTCTCGATCGGTCTCCGGCGGAGGCTCCCGGGGAAAACGAACCCGCGGAGGCGGATCGGTTTGACCTCGGCTTGGAAGAGGCCCTCTGGGCGGGAGGGCCCTCCGGCGACGGGGAACGCTCGCGCGTCGACGGACTGCCCGATGGCTGGCTCGATGATCCGGGCGCCGGCGATGCGGCCGAGGGGCCTGATGGGCTAGCGGCGACGAACCTCCACGATGATCCCGAGGCCTCCGGGGTCTCCCACTCGTCGCAGGTCCAGATCGGCACCGGCCAGTCTGGCATCACGTCGCCGAGCGACGTCGTGCCGCTGGCCACTCCCCTGCAGGATCGCTCGATCAGCGAGGTGGACCATGAGGATCAATTGTTCAAGGGGATCGACCTGACTGCAGAGGGAGAGGGGGATCCGGGCGAGGATGACGGCAAGCCCGCCGACGAGTGGCGTGACATCGTCGCAATAGGGCGGGATGACGTGCCCTCGGAGTCGATCGGATTCGGTGCGTTTGTCGGTGCGGCCGATGCGGTCGACCCGGCCATCACCGATTCCTTTCAAGGCGACTCGCAGGGGATCGGCGAATCCCCCGGTGAGTCGATCGACATCGGTGCTTTCGGGATGGCCCCGCCGGCGGCGGTCCCTGCCGGCCCGATCGTGACGTCCGGCCCGCGTCCGTCGGCGGCCCGCGGGGGGATGGGGCAGGCTGTCGGTGTCGTGCTCGGAGGCTTGCTGGCAATCCCCGTGACCCTCGCGATCCTGCTGTTCGGATTTCAGCGTGATCCCCTCCGGATCACCCCGCAACTCCCCGCCGTGGTGCGATCGTTCCTGCCAGCCCGATTCCGCCCGGCGGTGGGGGAGCGGCGGGCCGACAACGTCGCCGGTGGAGCTGGCCGCTTGACCCTCGACCAGATTGCCGCAATTCCGTCCTCGGGCGATGCTCTCTCCGATAACGCGTCGCAACCGGTGGCGTACCCCGTGGCGCCCGCCATCGACGTGGGCTTGTCGCTGGCTGGAGATCAGCCGGCGGGTGAGTCGGTCGCGGTGGCGGATGCCGGTCTTTCGGCCCAGTCGTCGGCCGACCCGGACGAGGTCGAGATCGTCGTTGATCCGCTTCGAGTCGGGGTGGAGAAGCGGAACGTCGGGCCCGATGTCAGGGGAACGGGGATCGACTTCTCCGCTGTCGACGGCGCGATCGCTGCGGCGGCATCGGCGACCGACAACCTCGGCGCGGGCGCCGTGGGCGGGGATCCTGCCGACCGTGAGCAGACCCAGGTGGGATGGTACCGGAGTTTGAGTCTCGTCGCCCTCGAACTGGCCAGGATAGAGCGGGTGGCGATCGAGTCGGGCCGGCCGTCTTCCGACGTCGTCGACCGGTTCGCCGATCTGGGCAGGAGGTTGGCTGTCGAACGGCATGATGATCTGGAGCTCCTCGGCAGCATGTGGCTGGCCAGCGGCAAGCGACCCTCGGACGGGGCGATTCTCGTCGCCACGCTCGAGGCGGTGCGCCCTGTCGGGCCCTGGTGGGGAGGGCGACTCTCCGTTGGTGGCGAGACGCCCGGCGTGTTGTCGTTCCTGGCCCAAACGGCTCCCCGAGCGGAGCCGGGGGAGCGGGTGATGGTGGTCGGCGTCCTTGGAGATCCGGGTACGATCTGGGCCGTCGATGTCGGCCCCCTGCCGGCGTTGGGAAATTCGGCAGACGATAC
This sequence comes from Planctomycetia bacterium, assembly GCA_037147115.1. Taxonomy (GTDB): domain Bacteria; phylum Planctomycetota; class Planctomycetia; order Pirellulales; family UBA1268; genus QWOP01. The sequence continues at coordinate 9,827 of JBAWVV010000127.1, forward strand.
TGCCGAGCCCCGTTCGTTCTGATCGGCACCGCTTCCTTTGACTGCGGAGGTTGATCGGATGGACGAACGGCCCCCGGACGGAGTCGTGGGAATCGTCGCCGCCGTCACGGCCGGGGCGCTCGATCCGCTGGATGTGGTGACCGGCGCGGTCGAACGATGCCGCAGCGCTCATGCCGGCCTCAACGCCCTCGTGCAGCCCCGCGGTGCCGCGGCTCTCGAAGAAGCCTCTCGGCTCGCGAATCTTCCCCCCGGCCCGCTTGCGGGCGTGCCGGTGAGTATCAAAGAGTGTTTTCCCATCCGGGGAATGGTCACCTCGCTCGGCCTCCGCAGCCGGCGGGCGGCGCTCGACGATGGCGATGCCGAGATCGTGACGCGACTGCGGGCCGCCGGGGCGATCGTCATCGGCAAGGGGAACGTGCCCCAGGCGCTCTATCTCCACGAGACCGACAACCCGGTGTGGGGGCGGACGCTCCACCCCACGCATGCCGATCGGGGCCCGGGGGGGAGTAGCGGGGGGGATGCCGCGCTCGTCGCAGCCGGGTGTGTCCCACTCGCGATCGGAAACGATCTCGCCGGAAGCATCCGCCAACCGGCGCACGCCTGCGGGATCGTCGGACTGCTGCCACGCTCAGCGACGCTCGGGGGCGGGGGGGCTTTCGAGACAATGCCTGGGCTCGCGGGTCAGCGTTCACGCTCAGGGCTGCTTGCGCGGACGGTCGACGATGCCGCCGCGGGGTTGCGGGGGCTATGTGGTGCGCCGGCGGTTCCCGGCCCTCAGGTTGAGGGCCTGCGAGTGGCGTGGTGGGACAACGCCGGTCCGCTGGCCCCATCGCCGGCCGTGCGCCGGGCCGTCGCCATGGCGGTGGAGCGGCTCGCGGCCGCCGGTGCCACCGTGACGCAACTCGATGCCGACATCGCCGCGGAAGCCGCCTGGTTGCATCTCGGCATCCTCTCGGCCGACGGAGGGGCCGACATCCGCCGCCTGTTCGCCGGGGAGAGGCCGATCGATCAGGTGCGTCGGCTCCTCGCCCTGGCGCGCATCCCGGGGTGGGCGCGGGGGCTGGTCGCCGCAGCTTGTGTCTGGG
>JBAWVV010000128.1:0-10904 GCA_037147115.1 Planctomycetia bacterium
GCTGACGCGGGGCGCCGGTGGTGTCGGCGGCGCTCGTGTTTGGGAACGGTGCTGCCGGCCCCAGCGGCAGGTCGGGGTCGCCCCTCCTGGCGGGCTGAGTGAGGGCGGATTCAGCGCAGCCGCTGCATTCCCCTCCTGTCGGGAGGAGGCCTCCCCGTTATGATGGCTCCGTTTGAGTTAGCCGATGGTCGGTCGCACGGTGGCCGTGACCCGATCGATGCACACCCAGGAGATCATGCCATGGCAAAGAAGAAGGCAGCGAAGGCACGAGGGACCAGAAAGAAATCAACGCCGCGAAAACCTTCCACCCGTCCCCTTCCCGCTGCTGCAAAACCAGTTCGAGAACAAAACGGGCTGGTCATTGACATGACAGACGTCACGATGACCTACAAGGGAAAGACCGTAACCGGATTTCGGATATCAGCTGCTGACAAAGACACAAATGACCTTAGAAATGTCAAGAAGACCGGTACCATTGGACCTGTAACTCCGTCTTATCAAGCGGATATTGATGCAACGCGACAATGCGTCGTCCAAATCGACGCAGAGGAATCCCTCCTCCGTGGTGGTCCTTTAACTGCTGCAGGAAAGCTGAGGATCACTATCACACCTGTCACAAAACCGTAAAGGCTCGCGTTTCCGTGCCATGCGGAAAAGCCTGGGTCTCACACGGATCCAATTGTGAATGACGCCCCTCTTTCACTCCGCGAGGAGCCGCCCGATGGCGGCGGCCTCTTCGCGGAGTTTTTTGTTTTCCGGTGCCCCCGCCACGGCGGCTTGGTAGTCCTCGCTCGCCGACTGAAAATGGGTTTTGGCGGCGGCGGCGTCGCCGGCGGCTTTGGCGGCCCGGCCGCGGAGGGCATGGGCCCGGGCGAGGCAGCGCTTTGCCTCGGCGGCGCCGGTCGGCTCGTCGAGGGGGGCGACGGCGGCAATCGCTTCGTCGGCGAGCTTGGCCGCCTCGGCGGCCTTCTCCTCGGCGAAGCGTTTTTCTCCCCGGTCGACGAGGATGTCGGCGAGTGCTGGCCGGAAGTTGGCTTCGTAGGGCGAGGCGGCGACGAGGGCCCGGAGCTTGTCGACCGCCTCGATCCCAAGCGTCTCTCCCTCCGCCGCCGTCGCGGCATCGAGCCCGAGAACGCGGGCCCGTTCATCGAGCGCCAGGGCGCGGACGTAGTCGACGTTTTGATCGCCGGCGTGCTGCGCTGACAGCTCCGCCGTCTGTCGGTCGGCCTTCTCGGCCATTTCCCTCGCTTCGTCCCGCCGATCGGCCTCCGAGCGGGCATTCGTGGCGACGACCGACGCCAAGGCGGCAAGGAGCCGCGTCACGGCGCGGGTCTCCTCGTCGTCGTCTGCGTCCCGGGCCGTGACGTTGTCGAAATTCTTCACCGCTTCTCCCGAAAGTTTCACGCTCTCATCGACCCTACCGGCATTGACAAGCGCGTCGGCGAGATCTAGCTGCACCTGGGCGAGCACCCGCAGCGCCCCGGAGGAGGGCTGCGGAAACTGCGCCACGCTCCGCTCGGCAGCCACGAGCGCCTCATTCAGGGTCGGCAGGGCCGGCTCCGGACCGGCCTTCCGGACGAGGATCTCCGCCTCTTCGAGAAGATTGTGGCACCATCCCAGGCCGTAGAGGGCTACGTCCGGATGCTCGGCGACGAGCTTCTCCATGATCTCCCGCGACTGCTCGTAGCGCGGTGCTGCCTCGTCGAGCTTTCCGAGGACGCGGTAGAGATTCGCACAGCGCCGGTAGATCAGCGCCGCGTCGTACTTCAGGTCAGGATTGTCGGGCTGCTGCGCGAGTAAGTCAGGGAACTTGTCGACGACGCTCTTCACGGCGTCGAGCCGGAGCTGCCCCGTCCCGGGAATCTGCCCCCACTGGTCGTCGGCCACCGTCTCGATGAAGTCGGCGATCACCCCGCGCGTCATCGCAGCGTTGCGCTCGGCGAGATCGCGCTGGGCGACCGCCTCCTGCCGGGCCCGCTCCTTCGCGTCGCGCTCTCGCGACACGAGCACGTTGCCGATCGCCAGCGCCACCGTCGTCGTCGCCAGGAGCACGCCGGCCGCCGCCACGGCCGTCCGGTGGCGCTTCACGAATCGCCACAGCCGCACCCGCCAGGGATCGGGCCAGGCCGCCACCGGCTCGTCGGCGAGGAAGCGATCGATGTCGTCGGCAAGCGCCGCCGCCGTGGCGTAGCGGTCGCCCGGCTTCACGGCCATCGCCTTGCGGCAGATCGCCCGCACGTTCGCCGGCACCCACGGCTTCACTTCCCGGTGAAGGTTGCCGATCTCGACATCCTCCTCAAGCGTCGGCGATAGCACCTTGAAAGGCGCCTTGCCGGCGAGGATCTCGAAGAGGGTGCCCCCGAGGCCGTAGACGTCGGTCCAGGCCCCGAGCACCTGCGGATCCCCCTTCCACTGCTCCGGGGCGGCATAGGCGGGGGTTCCGCGCAGTCCCCGCGGCAAAACAGCCGTCGCGGCCGGCTTTTCCCTCGATGCGGGCGGCGCCGAGTCACCGCGAGCCGACCCGCTCCCGAGATTCCCGCTCTCCTCGTGAACCTTCTCGAGCATGTCGGCGTCGGTAATCTGCGCGAGCCCCCAGTCGATGATCTGGGTCTCGCCGAAGTCGCCGGTGACGATGTTCTGCGGTTTGATGTCGAGGTGGAGGATACCGCGGGTATGGACATACTCGATCGCCCGGCAGGCGGTGGCGAAGTGCCCCAAGAGCGTCCGGAAGGCCAGCTCATCGAGTGCGTCGGGGTGGGCGAGATGGTAGGCGGCGATCTTCTTGTGGAGCGAACCAGGCCTGAAATACCGCATCACCTGAAAGAGCTGGCCACCGGGATGCTGGCCGATGTCGTAGACCGGCACGATTCCCGGATGCTCGAGAATCGCACCGGTGCGCGTCTCACGGAGAAATCTCCCCCGGTTCCGCGCGTTTTCGGCGAGCTGCGGCAGAACCTGCTTGAGAAGGACTTCCCGATTGAGCTCGCGATCACGGGCGATCCACACCTCCCCCATCCCTCCCGAGAACTTCCGCTCGAGGAGCTCGTAGCGGCTTCCGCCGGAGGTGTAGCTCCCGAGTGTCACCGTCTCGGTGAGGGCGTCGGCATTTCCCTGTTCCCACGCAACAACCGGCGGCTCCGATCCCATCGGCGCGCCGGCCGCCGTCGGAGGTTCGGACCCGTCGGCGAACAGCGCCGCAGGGACCCAGCCCTTGTCGAGGATGACCGCAAAGCATGCCTCCGCGTTCCCCGCATGCAGCGCGAGTTGGCTCGCTACGACTTCCTCGATGATGGCCCGATTCCTGGCGTCGATCGCCCCCTGGGCGACGAGGATGTCGGCCAACTCCCTCGACGGGTCGCGGCGTCGCGCCTGGCAGGCCAGATCGAGCTGGCCGTCGCTGACATACCCCAGACGGCGCGCGAAGGCAGCGAACAGCTTTCCCCTCGTCGATGCGGTGCTCATGGACAGGTCTCCCGGAGACCGGGCGGCGACAGACCCCTTGCCCCACCCCTATGAACTACCAGTAACCCACATCCGGGGGGGTTCTGCAAGGGGCGGGGGGCGAAAGCGGGCAAATTATTTCCCGTCGGCCCACCAGGCCTTCATCGTGGCGATGGTCCGCTCCACCTCCGGCCTTTCCGGCGCCCGATAGACCGCCACGCTGTCATCCATCGCTTCCGGCTCCGGGCCGGCGTCGCGGCAGGCCGCCACCCGGCCCTCCAGCCGACGGCGAAGGTCGGCCAGGTCAGCCGCATGGGCCGGATCGGCGGGCCGGCGCGCCGTCGGCCACTCCCTCAGGCCCTGGTCCAACGAGCATCCCAGCCGCCATCACCACCAGTGCCAGCCACCGTCCCCGGTTCTCCATACGTCATGCCGATCATGCCGATCATGCCACGCAGGCTCATGCCAGGAGCGGCCGGATGACGGTGCCATGGACGTCGGTGAGCCGGTAGTCGCGCCCCTGGAAGCGCCACGTCAGCTTCGTGTGGTCGAAGCCAAGAAGATGCATGATCGTCGCCTGGAGATCGTGGACATGGACCGGATCGACCGCCGGCTTAAAGCCGAGATCGTCGCTCGCCCCATGGACGAACCCCGGCTTCGTGCCGCCGCCACACATCCAGATCGAGTAGCAGTCGGGGAAATGGTCGCGCCCCAGGATGTCGCCTCCGGCGGTGCGCCCCTCGCGGAATGGGGTCCGCCCGAATTCGCCGGTGCAGAGGATGAGCGTGTCTTCGAGGAGCCCGCGGGCCTCGAGATCCTCGATCAGCGCCGCGGCCGGCTTGTCGAACGTCGCCGCCTTCCTCGTCAGCCCGTCGCGGATGTCTTCCCCCGGGCCGGTGCCGTGGAAATCCCAGCCCCAGTCGAAGAGATGGACAAACCGCACCCCCTGCTCGACAAGCCGCCGGGCGAGGAGGCAGTTGTTGGCGAGGCTCGCCTGCCCGGGCTTCGCGCCGTAGGCCTCGAGGACCGCCGGCGATTCGCGCGAGATGTCCATCACTTCCGGCACGCTCGTCTGCATCCGGTAGGCCAGCTCGTACTGGGCGATGCGCGTCAAGGTCTCGGCATTACCCAGTTCGCGGGCCTGAAGCTCGTTGAGATCCTTGAGGGCGTCGAGGCTCTGGCGCCGCGTCTTTCTGTCCATGCCGGGGGGATCGGAAACATACAGCACCGGATCCCCCTGCGAGCGGCACTGCACCCCCTGATAGACGCTCGGCAGGAAGCCCGATCCAAAACTGCTCGTGCCACCGTTGGGCTGCACGCCCGAGGAGATGAGGACGACGAAGCCGGGGAGATCCTGGTTCTCGCTCCCTAGGCCGTAGGTCGCCCAGCTCCCCAGACTCGGTCGGCCCGATCGTGCGGCGCCGGTGTAGAGGAGGAGCTCCGCCGGGGCGTGGTTGAACTGGTCGGTGTGCATGCTGCGAACGACACACAGCCGGTCGGCGACGCGCTGCAGATTGGGGATCGCGTCGGAAAGCTCCATGCCGCTCTCACCGCAGCGCTGCCAGCTGCGGGGAGTCCCCATGAGCTTCGGCGTGCCGCTGGTGAAGGCGAACGTCTTCCCGCGAATTGTCTCGGCCGGGCAATCCTCCCCCGAATGCTTCACGAGCTCCGGCTTGTGGTCGTAGAGATCGAGATGGGGAGGCGAGCCGGTGAGGTGGATGACGATCATCCGCTTCGCCTTCGGCGTGAAGTGCGGCACCCGCGGGGCGAGCGGATCGGCCGGGACGACATGGCCGTGATTCGCCTCGCTCTCCGCCCCCCGCGCCTCGCGGCCGAACGGCGCCGCGCGGCCAAACGGCGCCGCACGCCCAAGGAGCGCTTCGAGCGCTAGTCCACCGATGCCCCCTCCCATGCCACCGAGGAGGTGGCGACGGGTGGCGAGGCGCTTCTGTTCGAGGATCGGATCCATGGGGCAGGTTCCTCCGCTCACGGGCACATGAATGATTCGTCAAGATTCAGGATCACGTTGGCCACCACCGTCCATGCGGCCAGATCGGCGAGGTCGGTGAGGTCGGCAGGGAGGGGGCCCAGTGGCTCGGTCGCCAGTTTCCGCGCCTCCTCCGGCGTCTGCCGGTAGTCGGCCAAGCTCTCGGCATGGAGCCTGACGAGCCGATCGATCTCGAAGGCCGACGGCTGCCGAGCGAGGACGAGCCGGAATCCACGGATCACCCGCTCGGGATCGGTCGATCCCCCCTCGGTCACCATCCGCCGAGCCAGGCTCTGGGCCGCCTCGACATAGACCGGATCGTTGAGGGTGACCAGCGCCTGGAGCGGGGTGTTCGTCCGCGGCCGGCGGATCGTGCAGACCTCGCGGTTGGGGGCATCGAAGGCGGCCATCGATGGGTACGGATTGCTCCGCCGCCAGGTTGTGTAGATCGCCCGGCGCCAGCGATCCTCACCCTGGCTGGTCTGCCAATCGATCCCGGTGCCGAAGGCGGCGGTAAGCCCGAGGTTGGGCTGCGGCGGGTTGACGCTCGGCCCCCCCTTCTTCCCCGACAGGAGCCCCGCAGCCGCCAGGGCCTGGTCGCGGATCACCTCGGCGGAGAGGCGGACGCGCGGGCCGCGCGCCAGGAGCCGGTTGTCGGGATCACGGGCGACGATCGCCGGATCGGCCTTCGATGTCTGCCGGTAGGTGGCGCTGGTGACGATCGCCCTGAGGATCGCTTTGGTGTCCCAGCCGCGGGCCACGAGCTCGACGGCGAGCCAATCGAGGAGCTCGGGATCAGTCGGCAGATCCCCCTGGCTGCCGAACTCCTCGCTCGTGGAGACAAGCCCGGTGCCGAACAGCCGCTCCCATAGCCGGTTCACGGTGACGCGCGCCGTGAGCGGATTGGCCGGATCGACGAGCCACGTCGCCAGCGCAAGCCGATCGATCCGGCCGGCCGAAGAAGGGGCCACGGGGAGTGCAAACGCCTCCGGCACCCCTTCCTGGACCTCGGCCCCCAGATCTTGCCAGTTGCCGCGGTGCTGAACCTTCGTCACCCGGCGCTGGCCCGCGGCAAGCTCCTCCATGACCGGCACCTTCGCCGGCTTGAGTGCGGCAAGCTCTGCCGAGAGCGCCGTCATCCGCTCCCGGGCCGAGGCCGTCTCGGCGGCGACAACGCGGCGGTGGTGGTCGGCGAGCCGGGCCTGCTCGGCGTCACTCCGCTCCCCGGCTGGCCTGACGAGGATCGCGATCACGTCGGCGGGCACACCGGCCCACTCCTTCACGCGCGGCTCCGCGGAGATCCCGACGCGGACGATGCCGATCGTGTGGTTGTCATGCTTGGAGCGCTGGCGGAGGGAGAGAACGAGCCGCTCCCCCGGCTGCACGGCCACCGCTTCCGCCAGGCTTACGACGAGCGTCGCCGGCGCGGCGCCCCCCGGAGCCCAGCCACTTTCAAGCTCCTTCTTCTCATCGGCGGGAGCGAGCACCGCGGCCGCCGGGAAGCCCTCCTGCGACCGGCTCGCGAACGCCACCGCCAGCGGCACGTCGCGCCCCCCTGCCGGCACCAGCGCCACGCTCGACTCCGGGGCCGTGGCGAGGATCGTCTCCCAGACCGGCTGCCGGGTGGTGTCGAGGAGGATCACCCGTGCTCCGGCGAGACGCGTGCCGACGCCGCCGTCGGTTCGGTTCCAGATGGCGATCCGATCGAGGGGCTCCTCGGCGCCAAGATCGACCTCCCACCACGGATCGGCCTGCGTGGCGGTGTGGGTGACGGAATTGGCGACGAAGAAACCCCCTTCGGTGACGCCGTCGACGGCGCGGCCGGCGGCGGCGTCGAGGGTCGTCGAGACCTGCGTCGCCGGTTTGCCACGGGCGATGTTTTCGCCGCCGCGGAAAATCTCGACCTCGGCCAGCGAAAGGATCTTTTCGGTGCCGGGAAGCTCGATGCGGACGAATCTCCCCCGCGGCGGCGCCGCGGCGTCAGCCGGCTCGAGCCGGGCCGAGATGCCGGTGACGACGAGATTGCCGGCGTGCCCCGACGATCCCCCCGCTAGGGCGGCGTCGCCCGGAAAGGCCAACTCCACCGCGGCGAGCACCCCCTCCAGGGGAAGCTCGATCCGCGACACTCCCCGCGGCCCGACGGCCGGGAAGTGGATCGTCCCGTCGGCGTCGACCGTGGCGGGAACGGGCCCGGATTCCGCCGCCGGGAAAGGCGCTGCCGAGGCCGCTATCGGCCGGAGTGTCGTCCAGGCGATGGCACGCGGAAAGGTGGCATCCCAGGCCGCGCGGGCGGCAGCGATCTCGGGTGTGTCGGTGGCGAGGACGTTCTCGGCGGCGGCCATCGAGGCCCCGATCCGCGCCCGCTCCGCTTCTTGGGTGGCCGTGAAGAACTCGAGCACCGGCGTGTCGTCGCCGCGATCGGCATCGGCGGTGTTGTTGAAGACCGCGTAGAGCCTGAAGAAATCCTCCTGCGAGAGCGGATCGTATTTGTGGTTGTGGCACTGGGCACAGCCGATCGTCGTTCCCATCCAGGTGCCGAAGGTCGTGTTCACCCGGTCGATGACGGCCACATTGCGGAACTCCTCGTCGATCGTTCCCCCCTCGGTGTTCGTCATGGTGTTGCGATGGAAGGCGGTCGCCATCCGGTCGTCGGGGCCGGCATTGGGCACCAGGTCGCCCGCCAACTGGAGCGTCGTGAACCGGTCAAACGGCATGTTGGTGTCGAAGGCCCGGATCACCCAGTCACGAAACCCCCAGATCGAGCGCGGGGGATCGTCGGCGTAGCCGGCGCTGTCGGCATAGCGGGCGAGATCGAGCCACTGCCGGGCCTGGTGCTCGCCGTAGCCGTCGTGGGCCAGCAGTCGGTCGACGTAGCGTTCGTAGGCATCCGGGGCAGGATCGGCGACGAAGGCATCGACCTCCTCCGGCGTCGGCGGCAGCCCGACGAGATCGAGGGCGAGGCGGCGGGCGAGCGCCGCCCGGTCGGCCTCGGGCTGGAGGGAGAGCCCCTCGCGCGCGAGCCGGGCGATCACGAAGGCATCGATCGGGTTGCGCACCGCGCCGGCCCCGGCCGGCACCTCCGGACGGACCGGCGGGAGATACGACCAGTGCCGCTCGAACTTCGCGCCGGCGGCGATCCACCCCCGGAACGCCTCGATCTGGGCGGGCGCGAGCCGTTCACCACCGTCGGGAGGGGGCATGACGGTGTTGGGATCGGTCGACATGATCCGGGCCAACACGATGCTCGCGTCGAGATCTCCCGGCACGATCGCCGCATGCCCGCCGAGATCGGCCGTGGCCCCCGCGAAGGTGTCGAGCCGCAGCCCCGCCTCGCCCCCCCCCTGCCGCGTCGAGTCGTCCGGGCCGTGGCAGCGGAGGCAGCGGTTGGAGAGCAGCGGCTTGATGTCGGCGGCGAACGACGGGCCTGTTGGATCGGCCAGCGCCGGGCGGGCCAGCAACACCCCTCCCCAGGCGAGGAGCGCGAGGACCGGGCCCCGCAGACGAAGAAAGGTGCGTACCATGAACATTCCCCCGGGCGAGGCCCGCGGTGTGGAGACCGTCGGGCTGAAAGCTCCATTCTACGCTCCTCGGCAGGGGGCGTCACGACCTTTTGACCGCTGGATCCATCGATGCCAACGCCCCCCGAGCCCTGCTGGATCGTCGCTGTCACGATCGCCCGCCAGGTGGCGATCGATCCGGCCGAACCGCTCTCCCGCGACGACTTTCTCCCCCTCCTCTGGGAGCTCCTCGACGGCACCGGCCTGGCCGGCATCCACGAAGGCTCTCTCGATGCCGTGGAGGCGTTCGCGGCCGGGATCACCACAAGCGACATGGTGCTCGACGCCGCGGCGGGGGATCCCGACCGTGACTGGGTGGCGGCCCTCGACACGATCACCGCGGAGCTGTGGTTTGCCGACGAGCCCGGCGCCCGGGCCGCCGCCTTGATCCTCGCCGGGCTCACCGGCTGCGCTGTTGTTGGCGTCCGCCACGAGGAGACCCACGACTGGGAGGCCGAGAGCCGCGCCGGCCATGGCCCGATCGACATCCCCGGCTTCGGCACGATTCTGCCCCCGTGGGAAACCGTCGGCGAACGACTGCCGGATGCCGGGACGGCGCTCATCATCGACCCCGGCAGCGGGTTCGGGACAGGGCTCCACCCGACGACGAAGCTCTGTCTGGCTGCTCTGGGGACCGGCCGATCGCCACCGCAGCGCGTGCTCGATTTTGGCGCCGGCTCCGGGATCCTCGCGATCGCGGCCGCTCTCCACGGCGCCCCGGCCGTCGACGCCGTCGAGATCGACCCGCGCGTCCACGCCGCCATCGGTCACAACGCGGCGCTCAACGGGGTTGCCGACCGTGTCCGCGTGTCAGCCACCCTCGACGAGCTTCCCGCAGATTCACCCCACGACCTGATCCTCGCCAACATCGTCGCCCCGGTGCTCCGGGCCCATGTCGATGCCCTCTGCCGCCGTCTCGCACCGGGTGGGAGGATCGTTCTCTGTGGCCTACTCGCCGCCGACGTGCCCGAGATCACCGCTCTCTATCGTCGCCAGCTCTGCGCCGAGCCGATCATGACCGAGCTCGACGGCTGGCACTGCCTGGTGTTCGCGAGAGCTTGAAAGGATCGACGCCCGGGGAGACCTCCGCCGCCACCGGCCCCGGCGGCGGGACTTCTCCGACGAGCCGGCCGAGACGAGTGTCGAAGTCTGCCTTCGCCACGATCACGACGATCACCAGCGGCACCAGCGCCAAAAAGATCCGGTAGCGCGCCGAGCCGAGGAGGCGTTGGCCGGCGGAGTCGGGCAGCAGCCGGCCGATCCCCAGCGGGAGCACTGCCAACAACGGCGCCAGGAGGATCAGCAGCGCCGCGGCCGATCCCAACCGACCGAAACAGCGCCCCACCACGACGAGGCCAAACAGGGCCACCAGCCCCGCCGCCGTCAGCCCCGGCAGCCCGGCGGGGGTGCCACTTACCTCCCCGGGGCCGCTGCGGCGCCACGTCGGCCCGCCCCCCCATTCGGCGAGCAGCGCTCCGGCCAGGGCTCCAGCCAGCGGCAGCGCCACCAGCCCCCCCTTCAACCATCCGGCCATCGCGATCGAAAGCCCCGCGACGACCAGCCCTCCAACCGTCACCAGGGCCACGACCCGGTCGCCGCTTGAGCGCACGTCCCCCGTGATCCCCTCCCACGACGCCCAGAGAAAGAGCGCCGCGGCAAGGATCACCACCGCCGGCGTCTGCCCCTCCAGCCACACCGATCCATGGAGGAGCACAGGCACCGCCAACAGCGCCACACACCCGCGCTCGGCGGTCAACCAAAAACCGCTGATCCAGTTGGCCGCCGCCTCGGCCTCGATCGCCAAGGCGACCGGGAGGAGGATGACGAGGAACCGGTCGAGCCCTGTCGTCGGCGGCAGCGAAGGGAGGGCGCGGAGGAGGAACAGCCCCGCGACCACCCCCCAAACAAAAGCCACGATC
>JBAWVV010000129.1:0-10893 GCA_037147115.1 Planctomycetia bacterium
GCGGGGCACTCGACGAGGCCACCATCGCGGCGGGCCTCGACGAGCCGCCAGCCGGGCCGGCTCTCGACCCACTCGTGAAAGGCCGCCGTGTCACCGGCGACCCCCACTTGGACGACGAAGCCCCCTCCGCCTCCGCTGATTGCCGGGGCATGCTTGAGATCGTCGGCCTGCCCCTGGAAGACGAGCGAGCCAGAATCGATGAACACCATCGCATCGCACATCTCGGCAAGCTCGCTCAAAATATGGCTCGAGATGAAGAGCGTCTTGCCGCGCGCCGTGAGCAACCGGACGAGGTTCTTGAACTCCAGCCGCGCCTTCGGATCGAGGCCGGCGGCGGGCTCATCGAGGATCATGAACTCCGGGTCGGGGAGGAGCATCCTGCCGAAGCAGAGCCGCTGCGACATTCCCCTGGAGAGCTGCGCCATCTGCCGGTGGGCCAGGGCCCCGAGGTCGGCAAACTCCATCACCTCCTCGATCCGCTCGCGCCGCTTTCGGGCGGAGAAGCCGTACGACCGGGCGAAGAAGTCGAGATACTCAAATACCGTCATCGTCTGGTAGGTGCCGAGCGCATCGGGCATCCAGCCGACGAGGCGACGGATCTCGCGCGGGTGTTCGACGACGTCGAGGCCGTCGACGACGACGCGCCCCGACGTCGGATCGTCGAGCGTGGCCATGATCCGCATCGTGGTCGTCTTGCCGGCGCCGTTGGCGCCGATGAAGCCGACCGCCCCGCCGCGCGGAATCGTGAACGAGAGATCGCGGACGGCATGGACCGAGCCGAACAGCCGGTTGAGCGCTTCGACCGCGACAAGCGGGGGAGGGCGCGGCGGCGTGGGCGGAAGGGGCGGCGGTGTGGAGGCCTCGGGGGGGAGCATGGTCAGCGGCCCTCCGTGCGGACGACCGGCCCGACGAACCAGGCGGCGTCGCTGGACCACCGGATCGCATCGAGCGTGGCAATGGCCACTTTCCGCGATACAGCGGCCTCGGCCCAGGCATAGCCGCGGGCGTTTGCGAGGCGGGCGAAGGCCCGGGTGAACGGTGGGGAGGCATTGCTCGCAAACTCGCTCTGTACGACAGCAAACTCCCGTTCACCGGCCGGCTCGAGGCGGCGTCGTTCGCCAGCATCCAAGGGGCCGGTCTTCCACCACTTCCCGTCGTCGTCGAGCAGGAACAACCGCGCCAGGGGAACATCGAGGCTCGAGAGCACTTCCGGGGCATCGGGGGGCCCGAGCCATTCGATCCGCCCCCGCCCCGGTCGCACCGCCTGGAGCGTGAACGCCTGATCGGAGCGGCTCGAAAACCAGTCCCCCGTTCGGCGCTCGTCGTTGACCTCGACAAACGACCCCGCCGACCGCGACATGCCCGTGGTGGACATGGCGAACGAATCGGTCGGCTGGGGAAGCATCCAGGAGGGCTCGCGGATCGGGAAGGAGCGGCCGAGGAGAATCCCCGTCCGGCTGAACTGCTCCTGGAGGACGGCCATCGTGTTGCGGTCGGGATCGAGGAGAACGAGCGTCCGCCGCACTCCCGCGCCACCGACGCCGTCGCGGAAGAACATCAGCCCGAGCAGGAGCGCCGTGGCGACCAGCGAAATCACCGGCGTGGTCCAGAAGATCCGCGATGGCCGGCCACGCCCCGCGAAGAGCATGATGTTGACCGGACCGGCGATCGTCGCCAGGAGGGCCAGGAAAACGAGAATCGCCGCGACTGGCAAGTCGCGCTCCGCGAAGCCGGCGCTGCGGCCCAGGCCGGCGCCGTACCACGGCGTGTCGAACGAGCCTGCGGGGCGCTCGATGGCCCCGGCGAACTCGTCAGCGAGCGGATCATCGGCAGAGGGGGCAGGAATGGCGCTGCTGGCCAGCGGAATGATCTCACCGGCCCCGACGCGCCGGTGGCCATCGGCCTGGCGAGCCGGCAAACCGAGCCGGTCGAGCCGTTCCCCATCGACGTCGGCGGCGAGGAGAATCGCATGGCCGCCAAGCGCGATCCATTCGAGCATCGCCCGCCGCGCGGGGGCCGGCATCGCCGTCCAGTCGTCGTCGGTGAGGACAAACTCCCGCAGCGACGACCACCCCCGCCAATCCTCAGGCGTCGTGGCGGGGTCAACCTCCGATTGCGTCATTCCGTGCGAGGAGGCGTTCCGTGCCTCGAGCAACCAATTTCCAGCATCGGGGGTGAGCACCCGCCTGTGGGTACTCGCCGCAGTTGGGGTCGATGTGATGCCTGCGGATGATGTCACCGTCCCGAGCGACTGCCACGTCTGATGGAGCTGACAATCGATCTCACGCCGCGGCCCGATCCCTGGAGACGCATTGATCATGAGCATTCCCGCAGCGAAGTAATCGGCGTTGGGAGCCTGGCCAAATGGCCCTTTGCCGACATACACCGTCGAGCGAACGGTGCTGCCAGGGGGAGCGACGATCTGTGTTCGGGGGGCCGTGACGAGCGTGCCGTAGCCGGCGCTGCACCGCACCGTGATCACTGCTTCGCTCGTCCCTCCATTGACGACCGTAAACTCCAGCGGCACCAAGCCCTCAAAGCAACCGGCCGCCACCGTTCCCAGGCCGAGCCAGCTTTTCACCTCGACGGTGAGCTTCTGATCGCTGTCGCTGAGCAGCTGGCGCGATTCGGTCACCGGGGCGGCCGGAGCGACCGGGGAGAGTGCCAACAGCGCCACGATGGCCAAGGCCAGCCGCAGGAGGCTGCGGAAGCCGGAGAGGATCATGGTACGAGTGTGTTGGTTCGCGTTCATGGGAGCATCACACCTTCGCCGCCTTGAGGCTCGTCGGTAGCGGCTTGTCGTGGGCCGGCACGGCATCGAGGAGACGGGCGACGATTCCGTCGGGCGTCAGCCCTTCGAGCCTCGCGCCGTAATCGAGGACGAGGCGGTGCCGCAGGACCGGCAGCGCGACGGCGCGGACATCCTCATAGCTGGCATTGATCCGCCCCTGGCAGAGGCCGCGGGCCCGGGCCGCTGCCGACAGCGCCAGCGCCGCCCGCGGGCTCGCCCCGTATCGCACCCCTGCCGCAAGCGGATTGGTAGGGGCGGTGGCGGCGACGAGGCGGGCGATGAAGTTGGCCACCGGCGGCGGCATGTAGACGCGGCGGACCTCGTCTTGGAGCGTGGTCAGGGCGTGGGTATCCATGACGCAGGAGACTTCGGGGGGAATCCCGATCTCGCGCTCGAGGACGATTCGCTCGAGGGTCTCGACGCTCGCCGCCGGGACATCGACCTTGAACAGAAAGCGGTCGAGCTGGGCTTCGGGAAGGGGATAGGTCCCCTCGAGCTCGATCGGGTTTTGCGTGGCGAGGACGAGAAACGGAGAGGGAAGGGGATGCGTCTGCCCCATCACCGTCACGCAGCGCTCCTGCATCGCCTCCAGCAGCGCCGACTGCGTCTTCGGCGAGGCCCGGTTGATCTCGTCGGCAAGGAGGATGTTGGCAAACACCGGGCCGGGCTGAAACGTGAACGCCCGCCGGCCGTCGACCTCCTCGAGGACCGGATTGCCAGTGATGTCGCCGGGGAGGAGATCGGGGGTGAACTGAACCCGCTTGTGCTTGAGATCGAGCGCCCGCGCGAGCCCCTTGACCAGTTCCGTCTTCCCCAGCCCCGGCAAGCCCTCGAGGAGGACATGCCCCCGGGCAAGGACGCCGACGATCACCAGATCAATGAGGTCGTTTTGGCCAAACAGCACCCCCTGGAGCACGCGCCGCAATCGGCCGATCGACTCGGCGGCGTGGCGGGCCTGGGCGTCGTCGAGCGGGATCGGAGCGGGGGGCTTCATGGGATCAGCCGAGATGAGCCGGGCAGGGAAGAGATCACTTGAAGAATCGACGAACCGCATCCTGCTCGCGGGGGAGGAGGTTGTCGACCCGGCTCGGGCCGCCGCCATCGGCCGTGGGCGCGATGCTTCCGCCGGCCTGCGGGCCCACATAGGCCGACTCGTCGACCGCATGCTCGGCATCGACGACGTCGAGGAGCTCACCGGCGGCGGAACGCTCGACGTCGGTCGGAGCGGTGACCAGCTCGCGGCGCGTGGCCCCGAGGTCTTCTTCCGCTCCGGCCTTCATCGGCGCCTCTCCAGGCCCCCGAGTGATGCCGCCACGGCCGGCCTTTTTGCAGGCGGCGCAGGCCCCCTGCTTGCAAGGCTTTCCATCACGGCATTCCCTGCAGACGCCACACGGCTGGCACGCTTCGCAGTCGCTCTCGGAGCCGAGGGTGGCGAGGTCGAAGTTGGCGGCCCGAGCCAACGCCGCTTTGAGCTTGGAGCGATTAGCCCGCAGGGCCGCGGCGAGCTCGCGGAGCTGCTCCGGGGAGAGATCGGTAAGCGCCTCGGCCGCCTCCTTTCCAAGCTTCACGCCGGCGTCGCCGGCCGGTCGCATTCCGCCGAGGGCAAGCTGGCGCGCCGCAGCGGCAAGCGCTTGGGAGTTGCGCTGCTTTTCACGGCTTGCGTCGCCAGAAGGCGCCGCGGCGAGGTCGGCAGCGGCCTGTTCGGCGGCGGCGAGATTGCGGGCCAGCGCTGCCAGCTCGGCGGCCGTTTGCTCGCGGAGCGTGCCGGCTGCCTCGAGGGTGGCATGCTCATACCACGCGTCGCGCGGGCGGTCGAGGATCTCTTCGATCCGCTCGTTTACCTCGCCGGCGGACCGTTCGTCGATCGCCTTCTCGCGCCGCAACTCGTCGATCCACTGCGACACGATCTCGGCATCGGCCGGGGCCTCGATCGCGCGCCGCCGAAAGGCTCCGGCATCGGCCACCGGGATCACCATCGCGGCGGCGAGCATCGCGCCGACAAGCGTTAAAAGCAGGGCGGGGCGCGTGGCCCGCAGCCGTACCGGCCAACGGCCATCGAGATCGATCCGCCGCCCGGGCCAGTCGCCGACGCCGGCGGCCGCGCTCGAGAGCCGAGCATGGAGGCCCAAACGCTCCTCGAGGAGGACCCGGGCCGAGGCCACCGATTCAAACCGCGGCCTTGCCGTGAACCAGGCCGCAACGGCGGCGAGGACCAGCCCCACGCCGATGGCGCCCCAGGCGAAGGGGACAAGCTCCAGCGCCTGCCATCGGGCCCAGAGGAGGGCGAATGTCCCGGCGATGCCGATCACAAGCGCCGTCGGCAGCCAACTCGAGAGCCACCAGCCGGCATTGATCTCCGCGGCGAGGAGCCGGGCGCGCCGCTCCCAGTGGGCGGCGTTTGCTGGGGCGCGGGTGAGATTGGTGTCGATCGGCATCGGTCGGGTCCCCGAGAGTGAGCCATCGCCCCGCACGTCGCCATTCTATCCGCAGCAGGCAGAGAGCTCCCGACCAATTCGCGTCAGCCCGGAAAGATCTCGAGCCGGCCGCCGGAGCCGAGCCCGACGGCTGTGGCCCGGACAGAGAGCTCGTCGAGGGCCCGCTGCCCGAGGGGCCCGAGGTCGAGCGTCTGGTCGTTGACGTAGAGGTCGACATGCTCCATGAGGACCGCGTCGTCGAGCTCCTGCGCATAGTCGCGCATCGTCGGCAGCGGAGCGGCTGGGTTGGCGAGGGCAAAGCGGAGCGAGTCGGCGATCACGCCTTGCACTGCCGCGATCGTGTCGGCAGGAAGGCTCCGGCTGGCGACGATGCCACCGAGGGGGAGCGGGCAGTCGCTCTCGGTCTCCCAGCGGAGCCCGAGATCCTCAACAAGGGTCAGCCCTTGCTGCTGCCAGGTGAAGCGCCCTTCGTGAATGCAGACGCCGAAGTCGGCCGAGCCGGCCCGGAGCCGGGGCATGATCTCCGAAAACACCGCCTGCTCGACCCGCGTCGAATCGGGATGGAAGAGGGCGAAGAGGAGCGCGGCGGTCGTGTGCCGGCCGGGGCAGAGGGTGAGCTGGGTGGTGTCGCAAGGGGTCGACTCCGGCATCGCTGCCAAGAGGAGAGGGCCGACGCCGAAGCCGAGGGCCGAGCCGCTGGGGAGGACGACGATCCGCTCCGCCGCACCGAGCGCCGCATGGAAGCTGACCTTGCCGACATCGAAGTCGTCTGACCCGTCGCCGAGAAGCCGCTCGTTGAGTTGCTCGATGTCGAGGAGGTCGATCTCGAACTCAAGCCCGCGCCAGTCGACGGCCTTCGTCAGCAGGCCATGGAAGGCGAACGTGTCGTTGGGGCAGGTGGAGATGCCGAGGCGGATCGGGCGCTTCATCGCTCACCCCCGAGGAGTCGGAGAACGAGATCGGCGGCGGCTGCGAGGGGGGCATCGAGCTGCCAGTGCGCCTTGTCGCGGTCGCCGGCGGTGTTGGAGATGCCGCGGACGACCGTGCAGGGGATGCGGAAGAGCCGGCAGGCGAGGGCGACGGCGAAGCCCTCCATCTCCTCGGCACTCGCCTCCGGGAAGATCGCCTTGCGGAGCCGGACGTCTTCCGGGCCCGCGGCGGCGGCGGTGACAGTGAGCAGGAGGCGCTCCCTCGGTAGATCCCCCCCAAAGGGCACAGCGCACGGCAGCACGTCGCCGATCGCCGAGGCAGGCTCACCCGGGTCACCGGGCCACTGTTGCCAGCCGAGCGTGGCGGCGGAGATGAAGGCAGGGCCGGAGCCGACGCCGATGCCGTGGCAGGTTACCGTCTCGAAGAGCGTGGCTGCTCCGACCGCGAGCCGATCATCGAGCCGCCCGGCGATGCCGACGAGGATCACCCGCTCGGGCCGCAAGCCCGCGATCAGCTGCGCCGTGCGAGCCGCAGCCGCCACAAGCCCAAAGCCACACAGCTCCACGGCCGTGTCGGCCGGGGGAAGCGCCGCCAAGTGCGGCGCCAGGAGGCAGCGCTCGGGCTCGGTGGGAATGAGGATCAGGTGTCGGGGCATGAGGGAGTGAGCATCGGGCTGTGAGCGGAGCGTCTGGCAAATTGTAGCCATCGGCGTGACAACGGTCGTACGGGCAGCGAGCCCAAGTCGGGGCCGGATCCTTCCTTGAAGTCCAAGACAGCCATGCCTACCATCAGGCCGATGGTGGCGGTCGGGGCTGCGTGTCCAAGTTGGTCAACCGCACCCCAGACCAGCCGGATCAGAGATCGCCGGCGAACGAGGCACTTGGCTTCGGGGTGCTTGCGGGAAAGTCGTCCCATGATGGGCGCAGGCAAGTCTCGTTTCCCCGCGGTGCCCCGATGCCAGACATCGCCTTCCCACGCCTGCTGCTCCAGACGCTCTCCAGCCGACTGCTCTGGCTCGCCCTGCTCATGACCGCGTGGGGGTTGGGGCAGGGCCTGGCGGATGACCAAGCCGAGAACCCGGAGGCTCCCGCCGCTCCACCGGCCGTCGATTTCGTTCGCGACATCAAGCCGATCTTCGTCAAGCACTGCTACGAGTGCCATGGTCCAGGAGAGGAGCGGGGAGGGCTGTCGCTCTCCCAGCATGCCCTGGCCTTAGCCGGCGGCGACAGCGGGCCGGCGCTCGTGCCCGGCTCGGCTGGCACGAGCCTGCTTGTCGCGCGGGTCACTGGAAGCCAGCCGCCGGCGATGCCGCTCGATCGCGAGCCGCTCTCCGTCGCCGAGATTGATCTGCTCAAGATCTGGATCGATGATGGGGCCGTTTGGCCAGAGACCGCCGACGAGGCCGATCCGCGCCATCGCGCCGCCGCCGATCACTGGGCCTTTCGGCCACTCGTGAAGCCGCCAGTGCCCGCGGCGGCGCCGATGGAATCAGCGGTGGCTCCGAAGGAATCAGAGGCGGCTCCGACGGAATCAGAGGCGGCTCCGGGTGAGCTGCGGGTCAGCGATGTGATTGATCGATTTGTGATCGCCGGGCTGGAGGCCGCGGGGCTGCAGATGCAACCGGAGGCCGACCGGATCGAGCTTCTGCGCCGCGTCACCTTCGATCTCACCGGGCTCGCCCCTCCTCCGGAGGCGATTCTCCCCTTCGCTGCCGACCTCCGCCCGGAGGCCTATGAAGAATTGATCGAACAGCTTCTCGCCTCCCCGGCCTATGGCGAGCGCTGGGCCCGGCACTGGCTCGACGTGGTGCGCTATTCCGATTCCGGTGGCTACGACACCGACATTCTCTACGAACAGGCCTGGCGCTACCGCCAGTACTGCATCCGATCCTTCCAGGAAGACAAGCCGTTCGATCGCTTCCTCGAAGAACAGGTGGCAGGGGACGAACTATGGCCCGAGCAGGCGGAGGCGATGGCCGATGCGGTGGCCATATGGACGCTCGGCCAGTGGCCCAATGCCTTCGATGCCTTCCCCGACAAGCTCGCCTACGTGCGGCGCAACGATCAGGTGGTGACGCTCAGCGAGGCGATGCTGGGGCTCTCGGTGGGCTGCGCCAATTGCCATCACCACAAATACGATCCCGTCAGTCAGCGCGACTATTTCGGCCTGGAGGCAGTCTTCGCCGGTTCGGAGACCTTTAATCGCGCCACTGGCAACGTCGCCTGGGTCAACGGGGAGAAGTCGCACTTCCGGGCCCTGCGCCACGCCGCCCAGCCGCAGGCTGTCCATCTGTTGCGGCGCGGTGAATTGAATCAGCCGGCCGGGCGGGTCGTTGCCGCGGCGCCTGCCTTCCTACCGCATGGCGGCCCGCTCTTTCTCCCCGGCGAGGAGAATCCCACGCAGTCCCGGGCCCGTCTGGCCACGTGGATCACCGCCCCCGATCATCCGCTCACGGCGCGCGTGATTACCAACCGGATCTGGCAGTGGCACTTCGGCCGGGGGATTGTCGCCACACCCAACGACTTCGGCACCCAGGGCGCCGCGCCTACCCATCGCGAGCTGCTCGACTGGCTGGCCTCCGATCTGCGGGATCGGGGCTATCGCCTGAAAAGCCTCCACCGGGCGATCATGCTCTCCCGCACCTATCGGCAAAGCAGCCGGCGCGAATCTGCCGCGGTGGCGAAAGATCTGGAGAACGTCCTGCTGTGTGGCTTTCCGCGCCGCCGGATGGAGGCGGAGGGGGTCTGGGATCGGCTCCTCGAGGCTTCTGGCCGGCTCGACCGGCGGCCGGTCGAGGAGCCGTTCGTGCCGCCGCTGACCGACGAGGAACTGCAGGGCCTCTACGACATCGGCGGCAATCCCCGCGACAACAAATGGAAGGCCACCGAGGCCCAGAACCGGCGGGCGATTTACATGCTCAACCGGCGCTCCTTCCGAATGCCCTTGCTCGAGGCCTTCGACCAGCCTCCCAACAGCGTCGGCTGTCCGGTCCGGCAATCGACCACGGTGCCTGGCCAAGCCCTCGCCCTGCTCAATGGCGACTTTCCGGTCGAGCAGGCGACGGCGCTGAAGGATCGGCTCTTCCGCGAGGAGCCCGAGTCGGTCGAGAATCGCCTCAAGAGGGCCTGGCTCCTTGTCTTCGCCCGCCCGATTCGGCTCGATGAGCTGGCATCGGCCCGGGAGTTTCTCTTCAGTCGCCCGGAGAAGCCGACCGCTGACATCTGGATCGAGCTCTGCCTGGCGCTGTTCAATGCCAATGAGTTTGTCTATCTCGATTGAACGTCGATGGAACGATGTCGGCCCTCGCCCTTCCCACCCATGCCTGACGCACGCGCCATGTTTTGCCAACCTCATCGACCGCTCTCGCGCCGCGACCTGCTCGCCCAGGCGGGCCTCGGCTTCGGCACGCTTGCCGCGCTCGGCGTGCTCGGCCAGGAAGGCATGGCTGCCCGCGCGCTGGCTTCCGCCCCCGGTCACTTCCCCGCGCGGGCCCGGGCGGTGATCTCGCTGTTTATGCATGGGGGCCCGAGCCAGCTCGACACCTTCGATCCCAAGCCACTGCTGGCCCGCTACGCCGGCCAGACGCTGCCGGAGAGCTTTGGCACACTCGACCTCGAGTTCACCAAGTCGAGTACGGCGAAGGTCTTGGCCAGCCGGCGGACGTTTGGCCGCCACGGGCAGTCGGGCCTCGAGATCTCCGATCTCTTTCCCTGTCTGGCGTCCCATGCCGACCGGCTGGCGGTGGTGCGCAGCTGCCACCACACCGAGTTCAACCATTCGCCCGCTCTTTATTTTATGCACGGTGGCAACCGGCAGATGGGGCGGCCGAGCCTGGGGGCTTGGTGCACCTATGGCCTGGGATCGGAAGCAGAGGATCTGCCCGGCTATGTGGTGATGCGTGACGGGCCGCTCAAAGGTGGCCCGGAAACCTACGGCGCCGGCTTCCTGCCGGCGGTCCATCAGGCCACCGAGCTGCGAAGCGCCACTCCCCCGATCCTCCATCTCAACCGATCGGCGACAGCCCCGTCCCTCGACACCCGCCGGCTGCTCAACTTCGCGCAATCGCTCAATCGGCAGCATGCGGCCGCGCGCGCCGGCGACGATCGGCTCTCGGCCCGGATCGCCGCCGGCGAGCTCGCCTTTCGGATGCAGTCGGCGGCGCCTGAGGCGATCGATCTTGCCCGCGAGACCGCCGCCACCCACCGGCTCTATGGCCTCGACCGCGACCAGACCCGCTCCTTCGGCACGCAGTGTCTTATCGCCCGTCGGCTCGTGGAGCGGGGGGTGCGCTTCGTGCAGCTCTACCACGGCGGCGGCAACGTGGGCTGGGACACCCACGGCAACAACGACGGCCAACACCAGACCAACGCCTTCCAGACCGATCAGCCGATCGCCGCGCTGCTGGAGGATCTCGCGGCCCGCGGGCTGCTCGATTCGACGCTGGTGACTTGGGGGGGCGAGTTTGGTCGCACGCCCACTTCCGAGGGCGCCGACGGCCGCGACCACAGCCCGTATGGATTTTCAGTCTGGCTCGCCGGCGGGGGCGTGCGTGGCGGGATGGCTTATGGCGCCACCGACGACTTCGGCTTCAACGCCGTGGAAAACAAAGTGCCGATCCGCGATCTCCACGCCACGATCCTCCACCTCCTTGGCCTCGGGCACGAAGAGCTCACCTATCTCTTCCAGGGGTTGGAACAGAAGCTGACCGGCGTCGAGCCGGCGCGGGTGATCCGCGAG
>JBAWVV010000130.1:0-10853 GCA_037147115.1 Planctomycetia bacterium
GATCGATCGATGGCGTGGGCTCCCCCGCAGCGGGCGCGGCGGGCGCTGGCTGAACCGCCGCCGGCACGAGCGCCCCGATCATCAGGCTCCAGAGCTTCTCCCTTGCCGCCGCGCGGGTCGCGGCGGGGATCTTGTGCGAGACCATGGCCAGGAGCGGGACCACGATCAGACATGCGATGAGCAGGGCGGAGCGCAGCTTCATGGCGGAATCGGCGTCCGAACGACGGCGGCCCAGGTCGGAATGACCGGTCAGGAACCCGGTCCCCAGACCCGTCGAGAGGGGGCAGGGGTGGGGAAGGTAGCCGCCCGGCCCGATGGCGACAATCCTGAATGGAACGGTCTCCGTGGACCCCACCGGGAACGCCGCGGGTGGCGAAAACGCTGCAGGATTGGCGGGTCCGCAGGAGGGGGGCGACGATGCTCTCCGCGACTATGGCCGCGCCCCGGGGGCACGATGATCGATCGCCATGATCCCGGGCTTGAGCTCGATCGGGGTCTTCTTCTGACACTGAAGGAGGAAAGCCTGGAGTATCTTTTGGTAGGCGATTTGCGCTATCTGCTGACGGAAAGTCTCCGGTTCGACTGTGCCGGGATCGACGTCGGTGACCTTGGCGAGATGGACCCCGAAGGGCGTCACGAACGGCTTCGAGACCTCCCCCTTGATGAGTTTGAACACCTGGGAGGAAAACTCCTCGGCGAGCAGTCCGTGCCGCGGGAGGAAGCCGAGGTCCCCTCCCCGCTGCCGACTCGGACCGGCCGAATACCGCTCGGCCGCTTCGGCGAAGGTTATCTCCTCGGCGAGGATCCCAGCGCGGATCTTCTCGGCGCGGGCGAGCATCGCGGCGACGGCCTCGGGGCCGGCGCTTGAGTCGGGCCGCAGAATGATGTGGCTGGCGCGCATCCGGGTGCCGTCGAAGTCGTACCGGTGCACGGCGGTCACCTGCCGGATGTGATCCTCGGTGATCATCGGCATGATGAGCTTCGGCACGGCGATCTCAAATCGCATCTGCTCGCGGAGTCCGTCGAGATCCAGCCCCGCGGCGGTCAGGAACGCGTTGAGGCTCGATTGCCGGGTGGAAAGCTCCGCGGAGAGTTGCGCGACCCGGTCATTGATCTCTTCGTCGGTCACCTCGACCCGGCGGCGGGCGATCTCTTCCCGGAGGAGCGCCTGTTCGACGAGCTCGCTCACTGCCTGGCCGACGAAGCGCTCCTGCTGATCGGCGGGGACCTGACGCCCGCCGCTCCTTCGTCGCAAGGCTGCTTCGAGATCGGCGCGGGTCAGCCGGACGTTCCCAACCGTGGCGATGACCTCGAGGCCAGCCTCCGAATCGCCCTCCGACTCCGACTCCGACTCAGCTTTTTGGTCGCTGTCCTGGCTCTCCGCCTCCCGGCCGGTGAGTGCGATCAAGAGAAACAGCAGCAGCAGCAGCATGATCGGCGCCGGCCGCACTCGGCGGAGATTCTGCTCGGACAGGGTGTTCATCGCCCCCTCACAATGGAACCATATCGTGTCTGGGCATCCCGCGGCTGGCTCCGCCTGGCTGGACATCCATCGTAAGCGAAGGAGCCCCACGTCAGAAGCGCCGGCCCGGTTGCCGCCTGGCCCGCGCTCAACTGGCCGCCAGCCGGCCTGGGCGGCACAATCGGGCGGAGGTGCGGCGCTGGGAGGGTTGGAGGCTTAGCGACGGAGACGATCGGGAGGAGGCGTCACGGCATGGCAAGGATCGCGATCAGTTTGTGCGGCGAGGGGCGCGGGCACGCGACGCGGATCTGCACGCTCATCGAGCACCTTGCCGAAGAGCACGAGATCCTCGTCTACACCTCCGCCGACGCCTTGGCTTTTCTGAAGCTCCGCCATCCTTCCCGGGGAGGGAATGTCGAGGTGCGGGAGATCCCGGGCCTGGTGTTCCAATACACAAGCGGCCGCCTCGACGTCGTCCGGTCGATCACGGCCGGGCTCGACTACCAGGCGCGGGTCCTCGGTCCGCTCACCGATCGGCTCATGGGAGAGCTCGATGGATTCGGCGCCGATCTGGGGATCACTGATTTCGAGCCTGGTCTGCCACGGGCTTGTGCCCGACAGGGAATCCCCCTGTTGAGCGTCGATCACCAGCATTTTCTTCTCGCCTACGATCTCGGTGTTCTTCCCTCGTCGCTCCAGTGGCATGCCTGGCTGATGGGGCATGCCGTCTGGGTCTGCACGGTCGGTGCCGCCGACACCGTCGTGTCGGCGTTCTTCCGTCCGCCGCTGCGGCGGGGGTGGGAGCATGTGGTCCAGGTCGGCCCGCTTCTGCGGCGCGATCTGCTCGACGCTGTCCCGGACGATCGGGGGTACCTCGTCAGCTACCTGCGTCGCCATACGCCGTTCGCCACCCTGGCGAGCCTGGCTGATTGCGGTCTGCCGGTGAGGGTCTACGGCCTCGGGGAGCGGGAGCCGTTCGGCACCCTGTCGTTCCACGCGATCGATGGCCGACGGTTCGTCGACGACCTCGTCGGCTGCCGGGCGCTGGTCGCTGCCGCAGGAAACCAGCTGATCGGCGAGGCGCTGCAACTCGGCAAGCCGATGCTCGTGCTCCCCGAGAGCGCCCACGCCGAGCAACTCATGAACGCCCACTTCCTCGCTGCGATGGCGTGCGGCGACTTCTGTCTCCTCGAGGAGACGACCGCGGACCGGATCAGGGCATTCGTCGCCGGACTCGATCGTTTCCGCCCGGCGTTGGCCGGTGTCGTCGGGCGGATGGACGGCACCAACGACGTCCTCGACGTCATCCGCCATCGGCTCTCCCTGT
Source organism: Planctomycetia bacterium (assembly GCA_037147115.1). Lineage (GTDB taxonomy): Bacteria > Planctomycetota > Planctomycetia > Pirellulales > UBA1268 > QWOP01. The sequence continues at coordinate 2,790 of JBAWVV010000130.1, forward strand.
CGCACGCTCCGAAAAGAGATCCTGTGCCGGCAGCCCCGGTGGTCGGTGTCACGGCGCGAGATGCCGCAGAATCGCCGGAAGGATGGCCCGCATCGCCCGGGCGCGGTGGCTGATCACTCCCTTCACCTCCGGGGCGATTTCGCCGAAGCTGCGGTGGTATTCCGGCACGACGAACAGGGGGTCGTACCCGAAGCCCCCCGCGCCACCGGCCGCGGTGGCGATCCGCCCGTGGCAGGTCCCATGGGAGATGGCGACGACGGTGCCGAGCGGATCGGCCAAGGCGGCGTGGCAGGCGTAGTGAGCGCCCCGCGCGGCGGCCGGCACGCCGCTGAGCCGTTCGAGGAGGAGGCGGTTGTTGGCCGCGTCATCCCCGCCGCCGGAAAATCGGGCGGAATGGATGCCCGGCGCTCCGCCGAGGGCGTCAACGCACAAGCCGCTGTCCTCGGCGAGCACCCAAGCTTTCAGGGCCAGAGCCTGTTGGCTCGCCTTGAGAGCGGCGTTCTCCGCGAATGTCTTCCCTGTTTCCTCGACCGTCACCCCCCCGGGGCACTCCCGCAGCGAGACGACCCGGATGCCGTGGGGCTCAAGGAGCGCGACCAGTTCCCTCACCTTGCCGGTGTTGGTCGTCCCGAGAATCAGTGCCTGGCGCATGAACCGTTCCCCAGGGATTAGTGCCAGCCTTCCGGGGCCCGGGGAACATGGATCGGTGCGGGATGAACGTCGAGCATGATCCCGTCGACGGTCCGCGGGAGGACGACGCCCGTGGCGAGCCGGGTGGGATCGGGGCCGAGTTCGCGGACGATCCGGGCGATTTCCGGATGGAGGGCGGTGCCCTGCGGGCCGGGAACCGTCTTCGAGTCGAGGCTCCCGATGCACACGATGCTCGATTCCCGGTCGTGATACTCCCAGGCCTCCCAGCCCGACTTACGCAGCGAAGCGGTCAGTCGATGGGCCTTCTCGGCCGCCTCAACCAGCCGCCCCTCGAGTTCGACGTCGTCCTCGCCCGCCGCGATCGCCTTCTGGTCGAAGGTTCCCGATCCGGTGAACGTCGCCACGCGCACCGAATAGAGGCCGGGGCAGTCGAGGAGCGAGTGGGTAACATCGGCATTCATGTCGAGCACGAATCGGTCGACCTGTTGCCGAGAGAAATAATCTTCGGGGAGGAGCGGGTTGGGGATCACGAAGGCCAAGTGCATCGGCCCCTTTCCCGCGCTCCGTTCGAGGCCGATCATTTTGCGGAAGTCGGAGAACGACTGGCTTTTGCCACGGTCGCCGGTGAGTGCCTCGGGACGCAGCGACTTCACCTTCGCGAGCATCTTTTGGCCGCGGGGATCGTCGAACGACGCGAAGTCGCCGACGAGGACGGCGACCTCCACGACCTGCTCCGCGTTGGCGTAACGCATCTTCTTCGGCGTGCCATCGGGGTTGAGACCCAGGCCGGGCTGGCTCCCGGTGTAGTCGAACGACTTCTCGTGCGTGTAGGCCTTGACCTTGTGCGTGCGCCGCAGTTCCTGAACGAGCCGACGGGCATCCTCCCGCGCCCCCTCGCCGCGGAATGTCGTGGCGAGCACGAGCCACGGCCCATCCCGCTCGGCCAGCGGATACATCGCCTTGGAGTCGACGTCCCCCGACGAACTGAACCAAGAGGTCGGCAGCCAGCCGCTCTGACCGTGGGCTTCGGGGGCGACCGTGGCGCTGAGGCAGACGACGGCCAACAGCCAGAAGCGGGCGTTCGGGAAGGTGACCGGTTTCACGCGAACGGTTCCTTGACGGAGTCGATGGGGCCCCTGGAAAAAGGGGGGCGCGGGGGAAAGTAGCAGCGACGTCCCCCCCGCACCAGACCGGTTGTCATCGCGGACAGGGGTGAGGAGAATGACACCCAGACCGGCCGAACGCCTGTTCCACAACGTGCTCGGTTGGAGGATCCTCAAGAGTGCCCCCCCGTGACGACCGCCTGCCCCGGGGCGAAGCCGTGGCCTTGTGGGAAAGCGCACGGGCCCGGCGCCGCTGGTGGGTCGCCGGCCTGTTTACCGTGGCGTGGGGAACGGTGATGGTCGTGCCGCCATTGTTCCTCGTGGCGAACCGGGATGCCTGGCTAGCAAGCTTGGCGGCTCCGGGGGCCCAGGAGGACTGGGAGGACTTCCGCCGCGCCATGCGCGCCGAGTCTGGGGCGGAGGGCCCGGTCGGACCCGTCCAGAGGAAGGTGCCAAAGAGTGTCGAGCCGCCGATCCGGGTGTGGCTGCGCGATTATCTTCCCCTGGCGATCATCGCCTGGGGCGTGTTGGGGGGAACCCTGGGCGGCTTTCTCGGGATGATGATCGTCGGCACCAGCGGGGGGCAAAATCCGGCCGACCGGCCGACGGCTCCGCGGCATGAGCGATGATCGGGACCGATGCAGGGGCTCCGCTTATTTGCAGGGGCTCCGCTTATTTGCAGGGGCTCCGCTTAACTGACCCCGTCCGATCACTTGCCGAGAACAACCCCGGCCGTGGCCGCCACCACCACGAACAGGATCAAGGCGATCCCGAGTACTCCGAGCAGGGAAAACACGACGCCAGCCCTCCGTATCGGGAAACCTTTTCCGGGAAACCTTTTCCGGGAAATACGGCGGGCTCTTCAGCCCCGATCGGAATCCCCAAGTTGGGGCCGATGCCGCTTCGTTGGCCATCGTAGGCATGGCCCCTCCCGTTCACAAGACGTTCCGCAGAGCCGCGACCGGTCGCCGGGGGCCTGTGGGCTAGGTCGTTGGATGAGCAAAAACCTCTTCGGAAACGACATTCATGCCCGCCCGTCCGACTTCTTCGGGCGTGCGCTTCTGCGCGGCGTGGTGCCACGGGCTGACATCCTGGAGCTCGGGCATGATCTCGAGGATCTGGCCGATGAGCATGTTGGCGAGTCGATGGGTGGCGGTACCGTCGGTCTGTTCGCGGATGGCAGCGGCGGTCTTCATGAGCTTCACCATCCGCGAGCGCTCGAGAACAGGGCCAGAGAGTTGGCCCTCGGCTTCGACGAGGAGCTCGGCGATCGGCACCTCGAGAACCTCCTGCCAGCCAAGGAGATCGGAGATTCGCAGATCACAGTCCTCCTCCTCCTGGCGACGGACGACCGACATCTCGACTCCGAGCCGGCGGGCGACGTTCCGCAGCGTCACCCCCTGCTGCTGGCGGACATCCGCCAGACGGTGGAATCGCTGCTGCCGGCGTGGCGCCGTCCGCGGCTTCATGGCTGGGCGGGTGAGCAGCGCATCGGCTTCGGCACGGACGGCGTCCGAGATTCCGCTGTCGGCGACCGCAAAGGGGTGCCGCATCCCGTCCTCGGAATCGTCGAAGCGATCCTGGAACCGGGTTTCGTAGTCGACGGTTGCCATGATGGAATCCTCCTGCTGGGCCGAGAGCGGGGCGCGGTTGCGCACCGGGAGCGCGGACGTTCGAACGGGGGTATAGCGAGCTTGAAGAATGGGGCCGGCGTGAACGCCGCTCGCCAGAACCGGATCCTGCCTTGCCAGGGGGACCCGACTGGATAACTCTACCGGCTCCGGCAAGTCGCTGGTACCGACCGGCCGTTGCCTGTCCCGGCCCGCGGGGGACGTGACAGGGACCAATACGCCGCAGGAGCAGCGGCCGTTCGCGCGGGCGGCAAATTTTTTCCTTCCCGCGACCGCTTGGTGCCCCACGCCCCTTTGATTCCCCTTTACCGCGCGAGACTTCACCATGGCCCCCTGCAGCCCGCTTCCCGATGGCTACCGCGACCTTCGCGATCATGTCGCCTGGGCCGATGCCGGCCGGCGCTCGACCGTGCTGGTGTCGGGGGAGGATGCGGTGCGATTCGTCGACGGCTTTTGCACCGCGGCGCTGTCCACGCTCGCCCCCGGTGAAGGCACCGAGGCATTCTTCCCCGATGCCCGCGGGCAGGTGCTCCTCCTGGCCACCGTCTTCCGTGGCCCTGACGGTGTGTGGATCGACGCCGATCCCGCGGTGCCGGTAACGGTCGAAGGTGCGGGGGGCGAGTGGTCGCTGGCGGCCCATCTCGAGCGCTACCATATCCGCGAGCGACTCGAGATCAGCGACCAGAGCGATCACTTCGCGGCGCTGTTCCTCGCCGGCCCGGCGGCGGGCGCCTGGATCGAGCGCGGGGCAGCCGCCACGCTCCCCGCGGAGGCCATCCCCGCGGTGGACGCCGTTGCGGGGCCATTGCTTCCGATCCGACTGGCGCGACCGTTCGGTCGGATGGCCGACGTCGCTGCCGGCAACCTGCCGGCGGTCTGTGGGGGAGTCCTGGCGGCGGTCCTTCGGGGGGAATGGCTGGGCCCGGGGACCTGCCTCGTGGTCGTGGCGCGCGACGATCGGGAGCGGCTCGTCGCGCGCTGGCAGGGCGACGGGATCGTCGAGGCCTCCGCCGGCGCCATCGATGCGGTGCGACGCGAAGAGGGTCGTCTGTCGGCGGTCGATGTGCCCCCGCGGGCACTTCCCCAGGAGCTCGGTCGTGACGACCGGGCGATCTCGTTCACGAAGGGGTGTTATCTCGGTCAGGAGACGGTGGCACGGATCGACGCCCTCGGGCATGTCAACCGTCGCTTCGTGGGGATCGTCGCTGCGGCCGACGTGCTTGCCGGGCCGGGGGCAACGGTGACGATCCGTGGGAGCGGGGAAGCGGTGGGCACGATCACGTCCTCCGGCCCCTCGCCCTTGTTCGATGGCTGGTTGGGGCTCGGGTTGGTGCGGACATCGGCGCTCGCCGCCGGGATCGAATTGGAGATCGCCGGAATCGCGGCACACTGGGTGGAGCTGCCGCCGCGTTGCGGCGGAAAGGGAGCTGTGTCATGAGTCAGTCAGAGGCCAGATCGGCGCAGGGCGGTGGCGACGAGTATCCCGACGGGGCGGTTCCCGCCGCCGACGTGCTCCTCGTAGCGCGGCGTTTCCGGGTCGTCCGCCGCACCGAGCCGGGGCCGGGGGGCGCGGGGCGGGTGCGCGAGGTGATCGAGCATCCGGGGAGTGTCGTCGTCGTGCCACTCCTCTCGCCGGTCGAAGTCTGCCTCGTCGAGGTGGTCCGCGTCGCCGTCGGCCGGACGCTCCTCGAGTTGCCCGCCGGCACGCTCGACCGGATCGAGTCGCTCGAGGCCGCCGCGGCCCGGGAACTCGTCGAGGAGACCGGGTATCGGTCGCGCTGTCTCACGGCCGCCGGCGCGTTTTGGATGTCGCCGGGGATTCTTCGGGAAAGGATGCATCTGTTCGTCGCCGAGGGGCTCGAACCGGGCCCCCAGGCCCTCGAGCCGGGGGAGCAGATCCGTGTCAGAATCGTCCGCTGGGAGGAGGCGATCGCGATGTGCCTCGAAGGGGAGATCGACGACGCGAAGACCGTTGCCGGACTGCTGCTGTTCGATGCCCGGCGGCGGCTGGGGACGCAGATGTCCCATTCCGGTTGATGTCGTGGGCGCCTCACCCCGCTCCAGTTTGGGGGGCTGTGGCGGTGACTCGTCGGCGATCGGCCAGGAATATCACGCCGCCGACGAGGCCGCAGGCGATCGAGACCAGGAACCAGAGCAGGCCGATCGCCACGGCCTTTTCTTTGGACACGCCGTGGGGAGCGAGGAGGACCGCCAGTCCCCCTTCCCGGATGCCGACGCCACCGATGCTGATTGGGAGGACCATTGCCAGGGCTACCAACGGGACGGCGGCGAACCAGACCGAGACCGGGAGGTCGGTCCCGATCGACCGGCCGACGGCATCGACCATCAGCGCCGTCCCCATCTGCACCAGCAGGCTCCAAGCGATCGCCGAGGCAATAAGCCCCGGACGCCGTTGGTAGGGGAGGAGGCCGGCGACGATTCCCTGCACGCCGGGGTGCGACGGGAGGAACCGCGCGATCCGATCGAGACGGCTGATGATGAGGGTCGCCAGCAGGAGCACCGCTGCCAGCAGCAGGTGGCCAACGAGGAGCGTGGGGAGGAGCGGGAGCGACGACTGATTGCGGATCAACGCCGTGACGGCGATCACCCCGAGCGCCGAGAGCCCGGCGAGTCGGTCGACGAGGATCGTGCAACCGGCGAGCACGCGGCCGCGCGTCGTCGCTGCCATGCGGTACGCCTTGACGACGTCTCCGCCGATCGACGTCGGCAGGCAGAGACTGAAAAACTGCCCCTCGAAGTACCGGCGGATGAAGACCGTCAACGGTTCGTGGAACCCGACCGGCCGGGCCAGCGCTGCCCAACGGATCGCGGCCAGGCACTGCACGGCCAAACCGAGTCCCAGGCTCGCTCCCCACCAGCGCCAGTCGACCGTCCCGAGCAGGAGCCGCAGTTGCTGCCAGTCGACGTTGCGGAGCGTCAGCGCCATCAGGGCAACGGTACCTGCCACCCGAAGCATCATTCCGGCGGCCCGTCGTGCCCGACCATGGTGCGACGTTTCCGCGGGCAGATCGGGATTCGGATCCCCGGAGGAGGGGGTGGGCGTTGCGGGGCGCTGTGGCGTCAACGTCTGTCTCGCGGGGGAAATCAACGTGGATCGACGTCCTGCATGCTGCGTCGTTCCCCGCCGGTTAATCTAGATGGTGGTGGAAAAAGTCAGCGGAGACCATTTTCCATTGAGAACACCGTCGAAAAAAGAGTTTTTCAGGGAGCTTCGGCCAGCGCATCTGCAGGCGAAAGAGCTTAGCCAAAGTCCGCTGGTGGTCCATGGAAAATTTCTTCCATGACCCCTCGGCCGTGGCGGCCCGCGATCCCGGCACGTTGGTCGACCGGGAAGACGTCAAAAGGGATTCGGTTGCCATGCACGATTGGATCGTCCCGCTGACGGATGTGGTGGTGTTCGGATTGCTCCTGGTGCTCGGGGGGAATCTCGGCAGCTTTCTCAATGTCGTCGTCCACCGGCTGCCCCGGGGGGAGTCGGTCGTCCATGGTGGCTCGCATTGTCCGTCGTGCGGATCGGCCATTCGCTGGCACGACAATGTTCCCGTCCTCGGTTGGCTCCTTCTCGGTGGCCGTTGTCGCGATTGTGGGGCGATGATCGCCGCGCGGTATCCGCTCGTGGAGGCCGTCGGGGCGATCGTCATCGGCGGGGTCGGCGCCGCCGAACTGCTGTCGGGTGGCCGAACGCTCCCCGGTGCCGCGTTCGGTGGCGGCCGGCCCGGTGCCGACAATCTCCTTCTGCGGCCAGATCCGCTCCTGATCGCCGTCGCCGTTTTCCACGGATGGCTTCTCTTCAATCTCCTCCTCGGAGCGGCCGTGGAAGCCGACGGGCAGGTCGTGCCGACCCGCTGGAGCCGCGTCGCCCTGGGGATCACCTTGGTCGCCGTGACCGGCTGGTCTGCCCTTCTGCCGGTCGGTGTCGGCATTCAACTCCCGGCGTGGATGGGGGATGGTCGGGGGCGTGGACTGTTGATCGCCATGGTTGGGGTGGCCTGCGGTGCTGTGCTCGGGCGCTCCTCCTCTTCGGCAGTGCGACAGGGCTTGATGCTCGTCGGCGCCGTCCTCGGGTGGCAGGCGACAGGAGCCGCCGCGATCCTGCTGCCGGTGATCGGCACGCTGCGGAGCTTGCTGGCGTCGCTGATTCCCCCTGATCCCCCGGTGCACTCTGCGGCCGCCCTCGAGACCGCCGCAGCCATCCACCCGTTTCCCGAATCGATCCAATCGGAGGGAGCGTCAGCTCCGGAAGCCGCGACAGGGTCAACCGATCCGGAATCATCCCCCGCCGCCCATCCTCGGGCGGAGCCGGCCGCATCCCCGGCCAACCATCGCGCTCGGAGCGCTTTCGTGGGCCGACTAGCAATTCCGGTCATCTGCTATCTCCAGCGTAAAAGTGTGCCAGCGGGGGATTTGGTGGTGGCCACGGCCGTCGTTCTCCTTGCCTGGCGATGGCTGTGGCGGGGGGCCTTGGCACTCCTCGGATGACCCGCGGAAAGCGTCCAGCCAACGCATTCACCCGCCGTCGCCCGCCTTCTCCCAGGGGCGAGGTTTTGCCCAATCGGTCGTGTATACTTGATCTGGAACGGCTAGGGCGATCCGACTCCAGCGGGTGATGCATGAATCCACTCACCGAAGACTTCCGCTCCAATCCAAACCCCGGCCCG
>JBAWVV010000131.1:0-10803 GCA_037147115.1 Planctomycetia bacterium
TCCCCATGCTCGAATCTTTTCCCGACGTCGAGGCTCTCGAGGAGCATCTCTCCCGCCCCACGCCCGGCGTCGTCGAGACGCTAGCGCGACTCGACGGCGATGTCGTCATCCTCGGGGCCGGCGGGAAGATGGGGCCGACACTCGCGCGGATGGTGCGGCGGGGGCTCGACGCCGCCGGCGGCCGGGGCCGACGCGTGACGGCCGTGTCCCGGTTTTCCGATTCGCAGGCCAGGGGGGCGCTCGAGCGGCATCGCGTCGCCACCGTGGCCTGTGATCTGATGGACGAAGAGGCCGTCCGACGGCTCCCCGATGCCCCGCTCGTGATCCACATGACGGGACAGAAGTTCGGCACGACTGACGCTCCGGAACGCACCTGGGCTGTCAACACGCTCGCCCCGGCGATCGCGGCAAGGCGCTACCGTCGGTCGAGGTTTGTCCTCTTCTCCACCGGGTGCGTCTATCCGCTCCTGCCGGTGACGGGGCCTGGGGCCGACGAATCGACGCCGCTGACACCGCTCGGCGAATATGCCAATGCCTGCGTGGCGCGGGAGCGCGTCGTGGCCTACGAGGCGCTTGTCTCGGGGATGCCGCTGCTCCACTTCCGCCTCTGCTACGCCGTTGAGCCGCGGTATGGCGTGATCCACGACGTCGCCCGGGCCGTGGCCGCGGGGAAGCCGGTTGATGTGGGGATGGGATTTGTTTCTTTTGTCTGGCAGCGCGATGCGGGCGCGCGGGCGATTCAATGCCTTGCCTTGGCCGGGAGCCCGCCGGTGGCCCTGAATGTCACCGGCCTCGAGCGGGTGCCGATTCGCGCGTTGGCCGAACGCTGTGGCGCGCGGCTGGGGCGCGAGCCGACGTTTGTCGGTTTGGAAGGGAAGGAGGCCTGGCTGTGGGACGCACGGGCCTGCGAGCGGCACTTTGGGCCCCCGGAGACGACGACCGACGAGGCGGTGGCCATGGTCTGCGACTGGATTGGCCGCGGGGGGCCGTCGCTCGGCCGACCGACCCACTTCGAGGTGCGCGATGGAGCCTTCTGAAGCGCTCGATGGGATCGGGGCTGTGCGGCGCTGGCTCGCGCGCGGGCATGTGATCCCGGCGCATCCGCTGGCGCTGACGTCTGCTCGCACCCTCGACGAGCGCCGGCAGCGGGCCCTGACGCGCTATTACCTTGCTGCCGGCGCCGGCGGCTTGGCCGTTGGTGTCCACACCACCCAGTTTGCGATCCGCGATTCGAACATCGGCTTGTTTCGACCGGTCCTCGAACTCGCGGCCGAGGAGATCGCCCGGGCCGGCCGGCCGGTGGTGGCGATCGGTGGGGTCTGTGGGCCGACCGCTCAGGCGGTGGCCGAGGCCGCGCTCCTCGCAGAGCTTGGCTACCACGCCGGACTGTTGAGCGTGGCCGGGGTTAGAGGAAACGAAGCCGCGCTCCTCGATCATTGCCGGGCGGTTGCGGACGTGATTCCACTGGTCGGCTTCTATCTCCAGCCGGCGGTCGGCGGGAGGGTGCTGTCGCATGCTTTCTGGCGCGGGTTTCTCGAGATCCCCGCGGTGGTGGCGATCAAGGTCGCCCCCTTCAACCGCTACCAGACGCTCGACGTGGTCCGTGCCGTGGCGCTGTCGGGGCGCGATGATGTCAGCCTCTACACCGGCAACGATGATTCAATCGTCACCGATCTTGCGACGTCGTTCGACGTCGACGGGAAGTCGCTGCGGTTCGTCGGCGGGCTCCTCGGGCATTGGGCGGTCGATACGCGCGCCGCCGTCGCGCTTCTGGAGCGCTGCCGCCCGGGGCATGTCGATGCGGCCCTGGCCTCGGCCGCCGTCGCCGTCACCGACTGCAACAGCGCCTATTTCGATGCCCCCCACGGTTTCCGCGGCTGCATCGCCGGCCTCCATGAGGTCCTGCGGCGGCAGGGGTTGCTCAACGGAATCTGGTGCCTCGACGAGCGGGAGGGCTTGAGTCCCGGTCAGAGCGGGGAGATCGACCGGGTGCGGCGGGCCTGGCCTGAGCTTTGCGACGATGCGTTCGTCGCCGCCCACCGCGACGCCTGGCTCTCCGGGTGAGGGCGGAATCCAATCGGATGGATTTTTCCCGGTGCAGCGGGTCGAATGGCGACAAGGGTGGTCCAACTCATGAGGGGAACGAGCGATGGCGCAGCCAACTCGGTCGGTCGTGCAGGGGGTCGTGGCAATCGTGGCAATCGTGTTGTCTGTCGCCCCTCTCGTGGCCCAGGAGCCGGGAGCCGCCGCGGGCTCGACCTGGCTCCAGTGGCGCGGCGCGGCCCGCGACGGCACCGTGGCCGGCCCCACCTGGCCCGACATGCTCGAGTCGTCGCGGCTGGAGAAGCTCTGGCATGCCGACCTCGGGCCGGGCTATTCCGGGCCCTTGGTGACGGAGAAGGTCGTCTATGTCACCGAGACCCGCGACGCCAAGACGGAGCATGTCCGAGCGCTCGACCGGGCGACGGGGAAGGAGCTGTGGCAAGCCGGCTGGGAGGGGGCGATGACGGTGCCGTTCTTCGCCGCCAGCAATGGCTCCTGGATCCGCGCCACGCCGGCCATCGACGGCGGGCGGATCTATGTCGCCGGGATGCGCGATCTCCTTGTCTGCCTCGATGCGGAGACTGGCGCCGAAGTGTGGCGGGTCGACTTCGTCAAGGATCTCAAGAGCGAGCTCCCCGCCTTCGGCTTCGTCTCGAGCCCGCTGATCATCGGCGACGCGGTTTACGTGCAGGCCGGCGGCGGCTTCTGCAAGCTCGACAAGGCGACGGGAAAGCTCTTGTGGCGCGTTCTCGACGATGGCGGCGGCATGAACGGCAGCGCCTTCTCATCGCCGTTGCTCGCCACGATCGGCGGCACGCGACTGCTCCTCGTCCAGGGGCGGACCGACCTCGCCGCGGTCGATCCCGACACCGGGAACGTTCTCTGGAAGCGCGCCGTTGAGGCCTTCCGGGGGATGAACATCGTCACGCCGACGGTCAGCGACGGGAAGGTGTTCACGACGAGCTACGGCGGCGGGTCGTTCCTCTTCGACGTGCCGCTCCCGGGCGCGCAACCGGCCGAGCCGCTGTGGCGCAACAAGGTGCAGGGCTACATGTCGAGCCCGGTCGTGCGCGATGGCCACGCTTATGTTCATCTCCGCAACCAGCGGTTTGCGAGCCTCGACCTGGCCACCGGCAAGGAGGATTGGATCACCGAGCCGTTCGGCAGGTATTGGAGCCTCGTCGCCCAGGGGGATCGAATCCTGGCGCTCGACGAGACCGGCGATCTGCGGCTGGTGCGGGCGACGCCGGAGAAGTTTGAGCTTCTCGGGGAGGCGAAGGTCGCCAGCCGCGAGAGCTGGGCGCATCTCGCCGCGACGGCCGCCGCTGACGGCTCAATCGAACTTTGGGTCCGCGACATCTCCGGGATCACCGCTTGGCGGTGGAAGTGACATGACAGTCGGCAACGATCAAGACCGGCGCGTCGCCGACCTCGACAGGCGCGTCGCCGACTTCGAGAAGATCCTCGACGTCACCCGTGCTCTCGGGGTGACCGTCGATCTCGATCCACTCCTGGCCCAGATTGCCACCGCGGCGACCGACGTCCTCGACTGCGAGCGGGCGACGGTGTTCCTCTGCGACCATGCCAAGCACGAGCTCTTCAGCCGCATTGCCACCGGCATGGAGGGGGCGCCGATCGAGGAGATCCGCTTCGGGATGGACCGGGGGATCGCCGGTGAGGTGGCGACGACCGGGAAGGGGATCAACATTCCCGACCCCTACAACGATTCCCGCTTCAATCCCGACTTCGATCGGAAGAGTGGCTTCGTCACCAAGAGCCTCCTCACGCTCCCGCTGGTCGGCCACGACGGGAAGATCGTCGGCGTCCTCCAGGTGCTCAACAAGCTGGGCGGGCCCTTCATTGATCGCGACGAGCGGCTCCTCTCGGCGCTCGGCGCCCAGGCCGGGGTGGCGATCGAGCGGCAGGGGCTCCTCGAGCAATACGCCGTCAAGCAGCGGATCGAGCGCGATTTGAATATCGCCCGCGAGATCCAGCAAGGCCTCCTCCCCAAGACACCCCCCGACCTCCCCGGCTTTGAGATCGCCGGCTGGAACCGCTCGGCCGACGAGACGGGGGGGGATTGTTACGATTGGCTTCGGCTCCCCGACGGGCACCTGGCGATCTCGATTGGCGATGCCACTGGCCACGGGATCGGACCGGCGCTCGTGGCTGCCGAGGCCCGAGCGCTGCTGCGTGGCACGCTCATGCAGAGCCGGGATCTCACCCGCGTTGTGCCGCAGATCAACGATCTTCTCGGTGAGGATCTGCGCGAGGGGACGTTCGTGACGGCGTTTATCGGGCTCCTCGATCCGATCAAAAGCTCTGTCGAGTATGTCAGCGCCGGCCACGGGCCGCTGTTGGTCTATACCGCCGCCCACGACAGCTTCACCGAGATCCCCACCCACGGGCTCCCACTGGGGCTGATGCCAGAGGTGGAGTTTGATCCGCCGACGCACGTCCCACTCGCCCCGGGCGACATGCTCCTCCTCTTCACCGACGGATTTTTCGAGTGGTCGCGCCTCGACGGGGAGCAGTTCGGCACCGATCGCCTCACCGACGTTGTGCGCCGCCACCGGGATCTCCCCGTCGCCGAGATCATCGCCCTGGTCTATGCCGCCGTGGTCGATTTTTCAGAGGGGACAAAACAGTCCGACGACTGCACGGCAGTGATCGTGAAACGCGTTTCTACGACGCCCTCCTGATCGGCCCGTCGGGGCTCGAAAAGTTGGGCAGTGAGGGGGGATTATGACGCAAACGCTCACCGACGGTCAGATCGCCGAGTATCACCGCGAGGGCTACGTGATCGCCCGTGGATTGTTTGACGGTGAGGAGATCGATCTCCTCGGCCGGGCCGCCCGAGAGGACCGGGAGCTCGACCGGCACTCGTTCGGGCGGGCCGATGGCGAGGGGGGCGTGGTGCGACTCTCGCTGTGGAACCATCCTGGCGATGGGATCTACGGCATGTTCGCGCGGTGCCAGCGGATCGTCCGCTCGGCCGAGAGGCTTCTCGGCGGCGAGGTGTACCACTACCACTCGAAAATGATCATGAAGGATGCCCGCATCGGCGGCGCGTGGACGTGGCACCAGGATTATGGCTACTGGTATAACAACGGCCTGATCTGGCCGCTGCTGACGAGCGTGTCGATCGCGGTCGATCCCTCAACGCGGGCCAACGGCTGCCTCCAGGTGATCCCCCGCTCCCACGAGATCGGGCGGATCGAGCATCAGCTCTCCGGCGATCAGGCGGGCGCCGACATGGAGCGGGTGGATGCGGTCCTCACCCGCTTGCCGCTGGTGCACTGCGAGATGGATCCGGGTGACGCCATGTTTTTTCACTCAAACCTCCTCCACCGCTCCGACGCCAACCGCTCCGATCAGCCGCGCTGGTCGATGATCTGCTGCTACAACGCGGCCCGCAACGATCCCTACAAAGACTCGCATCATCCCCGCTACACACCCCTGTCGGTGGTGCCCGACGGCGCTATCCGGGATGTGGGCATGAAGCGCTTCGGCGAGTCGTCGGCAAACGTCGACTGGCTCGACGTCACCCGCGACCGATCGGCTGCCCGCCCGGTGGCAGACCAACCCGGTGCGACGTCTGGGGAGGAAGCAAATCCGTGAGCCTGCCTGTGGCCATGAATCGAGCGCACCTGGCGCCGCTCCCCCACGACCGCTCCGTCGGCATCGGGTGCATCGGGGCGGGGTTTATCATGGCCGACTGCCACCTCGTCGCTTACCGGGCTGCGGGGCTCAATCCGGTGGCGATCTTCGCGCCCCGCCGCGCCGCGGCCGAGGAGGTGGCGGCCCGTCACGGCATCCCCACGGTGCATGCCGACTGGCGCGGCGTGGCTGAAGATCCGGCCGTGGAGGTGGTCGACGTCGCCGTTCCCCCCGACATCCAGCCGGAGATCATCGAGGGGATCTGTGCGCTGGTCGAGCGGAAGGAAGCCCGAGTCCGCGGGATCCTCGCGCAGAAGCCGCTGGCGGGCGATTTTCCCACCGCCGCCCGACTCGTGCGCCGCTGTCGTGAGGCCGGGATCCGCCTCGTTGTCAATCAGAACATGCGCTACGACCACGCCGTGCGTGCTTGTGGCGATCTCCTCGCCCGCGGCGTGCTCGGGGCGCCGGTGCTGGCAACGATTGAGATGCGGGCGATTCCCCACTGGATGCCCTGGCAGGAGCGGCAGGGCTGGGTGACGCTGCGGATCATGTCGATCCATCATTTCGACACCTTCCGGGGCTGGTTCGGCTCGCCGCGGCGCGTGTTCACGAGCGTCCGCAGCGATCCACGGACGGCGGAAAAGTTCGCCCATGACGACGGCATCTGTCTGTCGGTCCTCGAATACGACTCCGGGCTCCGCTGCTCGTCGCTCGAGGATGTTTGGGCGGGGCCGGCCCGCGAGGGGGCCGAATCGGATTGCTTCGTGCGCTTCCGGGTCGAAGGGACTCACGGGATGGCGCTGGGGACGGTCGGCTGGCCGCGCTACCCGGAAAAATCTCCCTCGACGCTCGACTGGACGACGAGCCGCGCCGAGCATGGCGCGGGGGTGTGGCACCGGCCGCGCTGGGAAGAGGCCTGGTTTCCTGATGCCTTCATCGGCCCGATGGCCGAGTTGCTGCGCGATCTCGAGGGAACGAGCCCGGCGGTGGCGACCGGCGAGGAGAATCTCGGCACTCTCGCCCTGGTCGATGCGGCGTACGTCTCAGCGCGGGAGCACCGAGCGGTGGAGATTGCGGAGATCATCGCGAAGGGGGGAGCGTGAACGATTGCCTCCACCGGACAGTCATGGCCAGCTGGCTGCTGGCCCTCTGCTTCCGATCTGCACCAGCCGTCGCCGAATCGCCGTCGGCCGGCCTCCGGGGGCCGAGCTATTCCCGCGAGATCCTCCCGATCCTCGCCACCAACTGCTTCGCCTGCCATGGCTTCGACCCGCGCGCCCGTCAGGCAGGCCTGCGCCTCGATGAGCCCGCCGGGGCCGCGGCGCTGCTCGACTCGGGGCAGGCGGCGGTCGTCCCCGGCAACGTCGCTGCCAGTGCGCTCGTGGCTCGAATCGAGAGCGCCGACTCCAGCGCGGTGATGCCGCCGCCGGAATCGGGAAAGCGACTTTCGGATCGCGACAAGCGCCTCCTTGCCGACTGGATCGCAGCCGGAGCCCCCTATGAGCCCCATTGGGCGTTTACGGCGCCGAGACAAGCGCCTCCGCCGGAAGTGGCAGGGTCTGAGCATCCGATCGACCGGTTCCTCGTGGCGGCGATGGTGGGCTCGGGGCTCGAGCCGGCGGCGCCTGCTCCACCAGAGACGCTGCTGCGGCGCGTCAGCCTCGATCTGACCGGCCTTCCGCCGACGTTGTCAGAGCTCGACGGCTTTCTTGCCGCCCATGCCGTCGATCCCGCGAAGGCCTGGGAGGAGGCGGTCGATCGGCTCCTCGCCAGCCCCCATTACGGCGAGCGGCAGGCGCGGCTGTGGCTCGATCAGGCGCGCTATGCCGATAGCAACGGCTATTCGATCGACGCCCCCCGTGAGATCTGGCGGTGGCGCGACTGGGTGATCGACGCTTTCAACCGCGATCTCCCGTTCGACCGCTTCACCATCCATCAGCTTGCCGGCGATCTCCTCCCCGATGCCACCGACGAGGAGCGGATCGCCACCGGCTTCCACCGCAACACGCAGATCAACGAAGAAGGGGGGATCGACAAGGAGCAGTTTCGCATCGACGCCGTCTTCGACCGGGTGGCGACGACGGGGAGCGTGTGGCTCGGCCTCTCGATCGGCTGTGCCCAGTGCCACGATCACAAGTTCGATCCGGTCAGCCAGGTCGACTACTACCGGCTGTTCGCCTTCTTCAACAATCAGGCCGACGCCAAGCTCAAGGTCACCGATCCCCGCGTTGATACAACGCGGCTCACCGCCGACCGCGACGCCGCCCGCGCCGAGGTCTATGCCTATGTCGAGGCCCGCGCCGAATCGCTGACCGCGTGGGAAGCGGGCCTCAATGACGATGCGAAAAAGCTCCTCGACGCCGAGCGGTCGAAGGCCCTCGCCACGCCGGCCGCCGAGCGCTCCCCTGATCAGCGTCGGATCCTGTTTCATGCCGGCCTGGGGGCCAACGATCAGGAGTTTCGCCGGCTCAACGAACGCTATCTCGATCTCCAAACGAAAGTCACGGCGGGGCCGACAACGCTGGTTCTCGCCGAACTGCCGACGCCGCGGCAGACGACGCGCTTCATCCAGGGGGATTTCACCCGCCCCGCCGAGGACGTCGCCCCCGGCACGCCGGCGATCCTGCCGGTGCTCGCGGTGGCCGGCACCCCCGCGAATCGGCTCGATCTCGCCCGCTGGCTCGTGGCGCCGGGCCATCCACTCACCGGCCGGGTGCTCGTCAACCGGGCCTGGCAGCAGTTCTTCGGGCAGGGGCTTGTCGAGACCGACGCCGACTTCGGGCTCATGGGCACGCCGCCGAGTCATCCCCTCCTTCTCGACTGGCTGGCTCTGGAAGTGGAGCGGCAGGGGTGGAGCCTGAAGCGGCTCCATCGGCTGATCGTGACCTCGCGGGCCTATCGGCAAAGCTCGCGCGTCAGCTCGCTTCAGGCCGAACGCGACCCGCACAATCGGCTCGTTGCCCGGCAGGCCCGGCTGCGGCTCGATGCGGAGCTGGTGCGCGATGTGGCGCTGGTCGCCTCGGGTCTGTTCTCACCAGCTCTCGGTGGCCCGCCGGTCTATCCGCCGATCCCCGCCGGGGCCACGGCCGTCGGCCAAGTGAAGCGCGACTGGCCGACGAGCACCGGTCCCGATCGCCATCGCCGCGGGCTCTACACCTTCCTCTACCGGGCCTCGCCGCCGCCGAGCCTTGCTGTCTTCGACGCCCCCGATGGCTATCAGTCGTGCACGCGCCGCGGCCGCAGCAATACCCCGCTGCAGGCGCTGACGCTCTTAAACGACCTCGCCTTCGTGGAATGCGCTGAGGCGCTGGCCGCCGTGGTGGCCCACGACGGCCCGGCCGTTGCCTTTCGGCGCTGCACGGGAAGGGAGCCCAACCTTGAGGAGTTGGCCGTCCTCGCTCCCCTCGATTCGCGCGACGCCGCGCGGGTGCTGCTCAATCTCGACGAGACGGTGACCCGCGAGTGATCGTTGTTGCGGTCAGCTTTTTGCTTGGAGCGTCTCATGCCTCACCATCATCCCGTCCCCGATGGCCCGCTCCTCGATGAGACCCGGCGCCATCTGTTTGCCCGGTGCGGGGTCGGCGTCGGAGCGATGGCGCTTGGAGCGTTGCTTGCCGGAGAGGGGGAAGGTGGCGACGGACTGTCGGGAGTGCCTGGCCTCCCTGGCCTGCCGCACTTTCTTCCCAAGGCGAAGCGGGTGATTCATCTGTTCATGGCGGGGGGGCCGTCGCAGCTGGATCTCTTTGACCACAAGCCGGAGCTTTCGCGCCGCGACGGCCAGCCGATCCCGGCCAGTTTCACCGAGGGCAAGCGGTTTGCCTTCATGAACGAGAGCCATCGCACCGATCTGCTCGCGTCGAAGCGGTTGTTTCGGCAGCGCGGGGAGTCGGGGATGTGGATCGGCGATCTCCTTCCGCACCTCGGGGGGATTGCCGATCGGCTCTGTTTCGTCCGCAGCTGTTCGACCGATCTGTTCAACCACGCCCCGGCAAAGCTGTTCATGAACACCGGCACCGGCCGGTTCGGTCATCCGTCAGTCGGCTCGTGGGTGACGTATGGCCTAGGGAGTGAGAGCACCGATCTCCCTGGCTTCGTCGTTCTCCAAAGCGGCCCGCGTGGCCCCCGTGGCGGGGCGGTGTTGTGGGGGAGCGGGATGCTGCCGAGTGCGTATCAGGGGGTGCCGCTGCGCAATCGTGGTGAGCCGATTCTCAACCTCTCGAGCCCCGAGGGGGTGAGCAGTGACCGGCAGCGCGGGGTCGTCGACGCGGTTGGCCGGCTCAACCGGCAGCGGCTCGCGGTCACCGGCGACGGCGAGATCGCCACGCGGATCGCCGCCTACGAGATGGCCTTCCGGATGCAGTCGAGCGCACCCGATCTTGTCGATTTGCGGAGCGAGACGGCGGAGACGCTCGCCCTCTACGGGATCGGCGATCCGGTGGAATCGACGTTTGCCCGCAACTGTCTTCTCGCCCGCCGGCTCGTCGAGCGGGGGGTGCGCTACGTGCAGCTCTGGCACACCAACTGGGATCATCATGGCGGCCCGAGTGAGAATCTCGAGACGCATCTTCCGGAGGTCTGTGGGCAGGTCGATCGGGCGAGTGCTGCGCTGGTCCTCGATCTGGCCCGGCGGGGGCTCCTCGACGACACGATCGTCGTCTGGGGGGGGGAGTTCGGGCGGACACCGATGGGAGAGAAGCGGGAGAGCACCGGTCGCAACCATCACATCGACGCCTTCACGATGTGGTTTGCCGGCGGTGGCTTCCGTCCCGGCGCCGTCCATGGCACGACCGACGATTTTGGATTTGCGGCGGTGGAAGGGGGCGTGCATGTCCGCGACATCCACGCCACGCTCCTCCATCTTTTGGGGATCGACCACCAGCGCCTCGCCGTCCGCTTCCAAGGCCTCGACGAACGCCTGACCGGCGTGAAGCCCGCCCGGGTGATCGGTGAGATCCTGGCGTGAAGCACGTTTTTGCTCCCCCGCGGCCGCAAACCGGTGGTGAAGGAAACCGACCTCCATCGCTATCATGTCGCCAGCCGGGTCCGCTTCAGGCCCGCGGAGCAGGTCGAATCGTCATGGATGTCCAATCGTCCCCCGCC
>JBAWVV010000132.1:0-10768 GCA_037147115.1 Planctomycetia bacterium
CTCCCACACAATCTCATCGCTGTTTCCCCTTTCCCTGCTGCCGCCCCTTGCCCCCCCCCGGCCCGCGTGCCGGTTGCTCCGGCACGACATCATTGAGCCCGGTGAAGTCCTCCCGTGCCTTTCCGTCCGGCGGCGATTCGACGACGGTCCGAAAGGCAACGACGTTGTCGAGCTTGAGGTCGTCACTCCAAATGAACGTCGCCCCGGCGAAATCGGCGTCGTAGAACGGCTGTTTCGGCCCAACATCCTCCTCGGTGTACTCCGTCGCCCGCCCCCACGACGAGTCATCGAAGGCGACGGAAAACCAATCTTCGGGAAGCGGCTCCTCCTCGACGCGAGGGTTTGCGGTGCCGCCGCCCACCGGGCCGCGAGAGAAGCAGCGAGCCTTCCAGCGGCCGTCGGTCACCGTGCCGTCGGAGAACTTGAGGATGAATCCCGCGTCGCCGATGTTCGTGTTCGCATATTCCATCCCGGTCTGCGGATCGAAGTTGTCCTTGGCGAGGACGGCGATCGTCATCGGGTAGGCCGGGAGGAGATCGACGGAGATCACGTTGTGGGGAATGAAGGGGATCGAATCGACGGCGACGAGCGTACCGTTGACCCAGAGCTGGAACGTGTTGTCGGCGTAGACGTTGGCCCGGATCGTGTCGTCCATCGACGGCTTACGAATCCGCTTCGCCGCGGACACTTGCGCGAACAGCGGCGGTAGGGCCGCTGTCAGGGCAAGGAATGTGATGATCGCCGCGCGACGAACGGCGGGCGTCATGGACTGCGAGGGCATCGGATCCTCCACGGAGGTGGTGGCTCATTCCCAGTCGACGGGGCGGGTCGCGTCGTGGTGATGGGCGTGGTCGAAAAACTCGGCGGGGAGCTCGGCGCGATCGACAAGCTCGAGGACAACACTTTCGGGCCCCGGGCCATCCCCCGACAGCCCGGCTAGCTCGATTCGCTCCGGCCCCGCCTCGTCGTTGGCATGAAAAAGGATCGTCGCCCGGGCCGGGCCGCGATGGCGGCGGTCGGTGCAAACGGCGTCGAGCCGGAGCCGGCCTTCGGCATCGGGGGTGTCGACGAGGCTGAGGGCATAGCCCTTGCGGAAGCCGGCGAGGCCGTCGGCGAGGGAGAGAAACGGGAGATCGTCGCGCTCTCCCGGAATGCCGCGCCGGAATCGACGCGGATCCTCGCTGAGATGGACATGCCCCGTCGGCGGCACCGACCAGCCGAGCGCCCCATCGCATCCGTTGATGAACGCCGTGCCATCGGCGAACGTGCGCACGAACACGAACTTGTCGGCCCCGCGCACGAAGAGCCTAGCACCGTCGACGCCGGGCTTGCGACCATCGACATCGGCGGGGACCGGATCGGGCACGCCCCCCGGCCCATGGTCGACGACGCGGATCGCATACTGCCGGTCGGTCGTCGCCGCAGTCGCCCGGAAGAGCCTTTCAAGGGCCGCCGAGGCACTGGCGGAGGCGTTGGCCGGGGCAGGGCGGAGGAGGAGAAGGCTGCCCACGGCGAGCACCGCCGCTAGCCCGAGCGGCAACGCCAGCCGGAACGCACGGGATCGGTGGATGGCCGGCGGTGGCACGGACGAATCCGCCTCAAGGGTCGCGGTCGAAGCCGAAGCCTCACCCCGCAAGAGATCGATGAGCCGGTCGTGGACGAGCGCCGCCCGGGCGAGCCGGCCGGCCACCACGGCAGACTCCGCCACGAGGCGCCCGAGGCGGGCTTCGTCGTCATCGTCGAGTGTGCCATCGAGGTGCCCCTCGATGAGCCGATCAAGCTTGGCGTCGTGTTCGTCGGGGGGCCCGTTCATGTGAGTCTCGGCTCCCGTTCGATGCATTCCCGGAGCCGGTCGCGCACGCGCTGGAGCGCCTTGGCGACGGTGTTGGCCGTCATGCCGACCAGCGGCGCGATCGCCGCCGGCTTGAGGTCGTCGCGGTAACGCAGCTCACACAACTGGCGGGCCTTGCTCTCGAGCAGCCCCAGACACTCGGTGAGCCGATCGAGGCGTCGGTAGTCGTCGGCGGGAATCGCGGCGAAGGCTGCGGCGAGTTGCTCGACGGCGGCGCTGTCGAAGCTCACCCGAGCGCGGCGGCGCGACCGCAACCAGGTGCCAACCCGATGGCGGGCGATGCCGATCGCCCACGGGACGAAGGGGCGAGATTCGTCGTAGCTTTCAAAGGATTCGATCACCGCCACGGCCACGTCCTGGAGGAGGTCGTCGCGCTCGCGGAAATCACGGACGACCGACGTCAAAAACGCCGCAACTGCCGGCTGCGCCAGCGCCCACTCCCGTGTCACTTGTCGCAGCCGATCGTCCATTGCGCCGCTCCCTCGAGCCTTTCTGCCTTGGGCCTCCATCCCTTTCTTTGCCGCCGGGCCCCAATCATGACATTGCTCTGCCGAGATTTTTTCCCTGCTCTTCCGCTCTCGGCAGCGCCCTCGTCAGCCGAGGAGCCTCCACGATTGCCGCAGCGTGACCCACACGCCCCAGGCGAGTGGCAGGCCGACGAGGCACCAGAACGCGATCACGAGCCCCCACGCCGAGTCCTGCGTTGCGCCTGCGGCGAACGCTTCCCCGCCAGCCATCGGAGCCGTAGGGTCTTCCCCGCGCGTCGAGGCTCCCATCCCCGGGGCCTCGATCGGCCGCACCAGCCAGTTGCATACCGCTCCGGCCAGCAGCACACCGGCTAGCGCCAGCATTGTCTGGTCGTAGGCCCGCGCCCGAGGGATGCCAGCGCGGACCTGCGCCTCGTTGAGATAGTTGACGAGCACCGGCCCGAGAACGCCGGCCACGCTCCAGGCGGTGAGGAGGCGGCCGTGAATGGCCCCCACGCTGCCGGTGCCGAAGAGATCGGCCAGGTACGCGGGGATGGCGGCGAATCCCCCGCCATACATCGTCAAGGCGAGACAGAGGAGCCCGCAGAATGCCGCCACACTCCCGGCCCGGCCGGCGGCCGGCACAAGGGCGAACAGGCCCGCCCCGGCGACGAGGAAGATTGCATAGGTAGCGCGGCGCCCGATCCGGTCGGAGAGGCTCGACCAGAACAGCCGGCCGACAATGTTGAACAGGGAGAGGAGCCCGGTAAATCCTGCCGCGACGGCGGCGGTGCGGGCCAGCTCAGCCGCATCGAGCTCCTCAAACGGTCGATCGCTGCCGATGAGCCGGCCGCCAAACACCTCCTGGAGCATCGGCGATGCCATTCCGATGACGCCGATTCCGGCCGAGACGTTGCCCAAGAGCACGCCCCACAGGAACCAGAACTGGGGCGTGCGACAGGCCTCGGCCGCCGTGAACGACCGCGTCTTTTCCGCAGCCTGCCCTCCTCCCGGACCGGCCCAACCGGCCGGCTTCCATCCCTCCGGTGGCACTCGGTAGGCGAAGGCCCCGAGCATCATGAAGGCGAGGTAGATGGCGGCCAGCGTGACAAACGTCTCGGCCACGCCGACGCTCGTCGCCGATTGAAAGTGCTTCATGAGCCGGTCGGCGAGCGGCGACCCGATCATCGCCCCGCCCCCGAACCCCATGATCGCCAGGCCGGTGGCGAGCCCGCGCCGATCGGGGAACCACTTCATGAGCGTCGACACCGGCGAGATGTACCCGAGCCCGAGGCCGATCCCGCCGATCACCCCGGCCCCCAGCCAGAGGAGCCAGAGCTGGTGAGAGTGGACGGCCAGCGCCGACAGCAGGAGCCCCCCGCACCAGCAGCAGGCCGACACAAACGCCGCCTTGCGTGGGCCCACGCGCTCGAGCCAGGTGCCGAAGAGCGCCGCGCTCGAGCCGAGAAAGACGAAGAACAGCGTGTAGAGCCAACCCAGCAGGGGCTTGTCCCAGTCCCACTCGGTGGAGACGAGCCGGGCAGCAAGCGTCGCTTCGGGAGGGGGGGCAACGCTGTGATCGATCCCCACTCCGTGTGTCAGTGGCAACCAGAAGACGCTGAAGCCATACGCCATCCCGATGCACAGATGGATGCACAGCGCCGCCGGCGGCACGAGCCAGCGGTTGAATCCGGGCGGAGCAACCGTTCGCGACCTGTCGAGCAGTCCAGCCATCAGCTCCCCGTC
This sequence comes from Planctomycetia bacterium, assembly GCA_037147115.1. Lineage (GTDB taxonomy): Bacteria > Planctomycetota > Planctomycetia > Pirellulales > UBA1268 > QWOP01. The sequence continues at coordinate 4,066 of JBAWVV010000132.1, forward strand.
ATTGTTTGTCCATCGGCATCGGGGCACCCATGGCCAGCCGGCCGCAGCCGCCACCAGCCGGCGAGCAAGCTCCCCAGGCAGGAGTGAACGACGCTTGAGATCGCGCAGGGGACAGCGGCGAGGGGCTCAGCGGGAAAGTGACGCTGGGCGAGAACGACCCCCAGGCCAGAGTTCTGCATCCCCACCTCGATCGAGATCGTCCGGGCGATCGTGGTGTCGTAGCCGAAGAGGCGGGCCCACAGATAGCCGACGCCGAAGCCGATCGCATGGAGGAGGACAACCGCGCCGAGGAGCCGCGGCCCGGCCGAGCGGACGGCGGCGGCGTTCTGGCCGATGATGCTCGCACACACCAGCGCGATCGTGATCACGCTCACCAGCGGCGCGACCGGGAGAACGCGGCGCACGACCCCCGGCAACCAGCGATTCACCGCCATTCCGGCGACGACCGGGAGGACGACCACCTGGAGCGTGGAAAGAAACAGCCCGAAGGCATCGACCTCAACGAGCCGGCCGGCGAGGAACTTCGTGAGCACCGGCGTGAGGATCACCGCCGCGAGCGTCGTGCAGGTCGTCATGATCACGGAGAGAGCGACGTCGGCCCGGGCAAGATACGTGACGACGTTCGACGCGGTGCCACCGGGGCAACAGGCGACGAGGATCAAGCCGACGGCAAAGGGCGTGTCGAGCTCGAGGAGCGTCGCCACCCCCCAGCCGGCGAGTGGCATGATGAGGAATTGGCCGACAAACCCCGCCACAACGGCGCCGGGGCGCGAGGCGACGCGGCGGAAGTCGTCGATCGAGAGCGTCAGCCCCATGCCGAGCATGATCACGGCCAAGCCGACGACGATCGCGTTGCCGCGGAACCAGGTGAACAGCTCGGGGCGAACCAGCGCCAGGCCGCAGGCCACGAGCACCCAAACAGGAAAGGCATTGGCGAGGGTGTCGAGGAGTTTCATCGGCGTTTCCCCCCCGACGCCACATGGGCGAGGAACAGAAAATGGGAGCTCCCCCCGCGCGCCTTGGCGTGCGGCCGAACCCGTTCCACGCCGACTTCGAAGCCACTCGCTTCGAGAAGCTCGACGAACGCCGGGTCGTCGTAGGCCGACCAGTAGGCCGCGCAGCCGCCGGGTGAGAGCGCCCGCCGCACCTGCCCCACGCCGGTCGCCCGGTAGAGTCGGTCGTTCCCCCGGGTCGTGAGGGCGCTGGTGCCATTGTCGACATCGAGGATCACCGCGTCGTACCGGCCGGCCCCCTCCCGCAGGCAGTCGGCGACATCCCCCTCGACGATCGTCACCCGGTCGTCGGCAAGACAGTCGGCCCCGAGCCCGAGCGACGGATCGCGATTCCAACGGACGACCGCCGGCATCAGCTCGGCCACGATCACTTCGGCGTCAGCCGGGAGCCCGCGGAGTACGGCCCGGAGCGTATAGCCCAGCCCCAAGCCCCCGATGAGGACCCGCGGGGCCTTCGCCTCCGCCAGCCCCTCGCAGGCCAGCTCGCCGAGCCGTTCCTCGGAATGGTGTTGCCGGGTCGACATCAATTCGATCCCGCCGACCCGAATCATCCGGTCGGTGTCGTGCGCGAAGAGCGTCATCGGCCGGCCGTCGGGGGTGGTGGCGCTGTCCAGGAGCGTCGTCTTCTTCACGGGGTGTGGGGCGGGTGCCCTCTCCTCGGTCGTGTGGCTTTACGCAGCGTGGTGTGCTTGGCTTTTGGTGAGTCAGGTCGCTTGGCCAACAGCGCGAGCTTTTTGGAACGCGGAAGCCGCTTGATGGCCGCTTCGCGCTTCAGCGCCGTGCTGTGGGTGAAGCCCGTTTCCTCGTGGACGACTCTGACAGGCCGCCGGCTCCGCGTGTAGCGCGACGCGGTGCCGGCATTGTGGGCGGCGAGGCGGCGGTCGAGGTCGGTGGTGATCCCGGTGTAGAGCGAGCCGTCGCGGCAGCGCACGAGATAGACCGACCAGATCGTTGCCACGAAAGACTGCCCCGGGAGCCGGCCCGACTCTCCCGCCCAGGCCTCACGGCAGCAGAGTCTAACCGGCGGCGGGCTCGATCAGTGGCGGGACCGGTCCCACCCGACGTATCCTAGCCCCGTGGGGATCTTGGCCGGAGCTTGTGGGGAGCCATGCGATGCTGACGACACGACGAACAAGGCCAGCTGTCTTGGAGTGGATCGCCCCCCTCGCGATCCTCCCGCTCCTCCTCATCCCAGGCCTGGCCCCGACGCCGGCCGACGCGGCCGACGACGCCCCCGCCGCATCCTTCCGCGCCGGCTTTGCCGAAGCTGACGTCAGCCCCAAGGTGGGGGACGAGGCCCCGGGGGGCTATGGCAAGGCCCGGCTCACGGCCTTTCACGATGCCTGCAAGGCCCGGGCCGCGGTCTTCGACGATGGGGCAGGGCCGGTGGCGATTGTCGGCCTTGATGCCCTCCTCATTCGCAGGCCGCAAGTCACCGAGGCCCGGCGGCGGATCACCGCACGGACCGGGATCCCGGGGGAGCGGGTGATGATCGCCGCCTCGCACACCCACGCCGGCGGACCGACCGGGATGATCCTTCCCGGTGAGTTCGACAGCGCTTCAGAGCTCGTCCGCGAGCTGGCCTACGAGAAGACGGTCGTCGGTTCGCCCGACTATCTGGAGAAGGTCGTCGAAGGGATCGCTGCCGCGGTCACCGCCGCCCACGCCGCACGCGTCGAGGCGAAGGCCGTCGCCGGACAGGGCAAGGCCGAAGGGGTGGCCTTCAACCGTCGCTTCCGGATGCGGAGCGGCTTCACGATGACCCACCCGGGCGTCGGCAATCCCGACATCCTCGGCCCCGCCGGCGGGATCGATCCGCAGGTCGGCGTCCTCGGCGCCTGGAACGCCGCCGGCGACTGCCTCGGCGTCGTCGTCAACTTCGCCTGCCATGCCACGACCGGCCCGCCGGGCATCTCCGCCGACTACGTCGAGCATGTCGAGCGCACGATCCGCGGCGCCCTCGGCGACGGTTGCATCGTCGTCTTCACCGCCGGGATGGCCGGCGACGTGACGCAGGTCAACAACCGCAATCCCCACGCCTATCCGCAGTTTGGCAACGTCGCCGCCCGCCGCCTCGGCTCGGCCGTCGGCGCCGCGGCCGCCACGGCGCTGCTCGCCCTCGAGCCCTCCGCCGCGCCGCTCCTCCCCCTCGCCGCCCGATCAAAAATCCTGGAGATTCCGCGCCGTGCTCCCCGCCCCGAGCGCGTCGCCCGCGCGCTCACGCTAGTCCAGGCCGGCCCCGAGGCGAAGGTCGACCCGACGGAATGGACCTTCGCCAAGGAGATCGTTCTCCTCGACGCCCGCCTCCAGCGGGAGCCGATTGCGCCGGTCGAAGTCCAGGCGATCCAGGTCGGCCCCGCGGTCTTTCTCTCCTGCCCGGCCGAATACTTTGTCGACTACGGCCTCGAGCTGAAGGCGGCCGGTCCGTTTCCCGTCACCTTCCCCGTCTCCCTTGCCAACGACTGCATTGGCTACGTCCCGACCGAAGACGCGATGGGCCCGCGCGGCGGCGGCTACGAGACGCGTCTCACGAGCTACTCCAATCTCGTTCCCAGCGCCGGCCGGACGATCTGCGACGCCCTCAAAGGCCTCGCCGCCGAGCTGACCCCGGGCGCCCTTCCGCTCCCTGCCTCGGCCTCGCCATTCCAGGGGCTGCCCTGGTCCTATGGCAACCTCCCGCCGGAACTGGATTGACCGTGCCAACACTCCGTCCCGTCATCATCGCGATCCTCGCCGCCGTGGCGCTGTCGGGCGTTGCCAGCGTGGCTGATCCCCCCGGTGCCAACTTCGCCGCGGCGAAGCGCGACGCCCAGTCGGCCGTGAAGTCGAGCCAGCCGGCCAAGCGGCAGGGAGCGTTTGATTCCCTGATGGCATTTCCGACCGCTGAATCGCTCGACACGATCATCCGCCTTGGCCTGAAGGCCAAGGACGAGCCGACCCGTTCCGCTGCCCGCCGGGCCCTCGCGCGCCTGGCTGGGAAGCCGGCTGCGACCCGCACTGCTGATCAGCCCGTCGATCCCGCTGACCCTCCATCGGCCGCCGACATCCGCCGCCAACTCCACGACCTCCTCGACCGCGAGCTGAAGGGCAAATCCCCCCCCGGTCCCGTCGCCATCGGCCTCGCCGCGGCGCTTCTTGCCGCGGAGGATCCCGGGGCCCCGGAAAGCCTGTTTTCGACACTCGACAGCGGCAACGTCGCGAAGGCCGCGCCGCTCTGCTGGGGGATCGCCACCGCGGCCGCCAGTGACGGCGACGATGGCGTCGCGCTTCTCCGCTCGCTTTCCCAGCTGCAATTCTTCGCTGCCGACTTCTCCTTCCGGCGCGGCGTTGTCCGTGGCCTGATTCATCTTCATGCCCCGGCCTCGGTCGTGGCGCTGGTCGATCTCCTCGACACGCTCCGTGGCGAGGTCCGGGCCGACGTCGCCGGCTACCTCGCCGCGATCAGCGGCAAAAATCACGGTGTCAAAGCCGATGCCTGGCGGGCCTGGTGGGAGAGCGAAGGGGGCGATTTTGAGTTTCCACCACGGGCTCCGTTTTATCCGGCGCCGACGGTGGCTCCAGGGGACGCCGGCAATGCCTACTACGAGATCCCGGTTTACGCCGACCGGATCGTGTTCGTGATCGACACCTCGTTGAGCATGGAGGGGGAGCGGATGGAGACGGCAAAGCGCGAGCTCGTCTCGGCGATCCACACCCTCGATCCTCTCGTCGCCTTCACCGTGATCTCCTTCAGCGACGCCGCCCGCGCCTGGCAGCCGCAGCTCGTCGCCGCCGGCGACGACGCCAAGCGGTCGGCCGCAGCCTACGTCAGCGACCTGACAGCCGCGGGGAAGACCGCCTCGTTCGACGCCCTCGACGCCGCCTTCCGCTACGACGCCGAGGCGATCTTTTTTCTTTCCGACGGCGAGCCGACGGCGGGGCGGATGGTCAACCCGGCCCAGATCATCCGCTTCGTCGCCGAGGCCAACAAAAACCGGCGACTCTCCCTTCACACAATCGGGATCATGCCCGACAACGGCCTGACCCAGTTTCTTCAGGTTCTCGCCGCCGCCAACAATGGCGCCTACCGGCACGTTGCCGACTGACCCTCGACCGCATCGATCGAACCGACCCGAGCCCCTTTTTATTGAACAAGGTCTCAACCCACAGTCTCGACCCACAGTCCATTCATCGCCTCATCCACAAACCGGTCCTCCGCAGGAGTCTTTCATGGCCCTCGTCTCACGTCGCAGCTTCCTCCGCCACGCCACGCTCACCGGCATCGCCCTCCCGCTGGCCTCGTTCACGGGTGTCGGCCGGGCAGCCGCCAACGACAAGCTCCGTCTGGCCGGGATCGGTGTCGGCGGCATGGGGGGGGCCGATCTCGCCTCCCTCTCCTCCCATCCGCATGTCGAGGTGGTGGCGCTGTGTGACGTCGACTCTGGCAACCTTGCCGCCGCCGGTGAGATCCACAAGGGGGCGAAGCGGTTCGCCGACTTCCGGAAGATGTTTGACGAGCTCGCCGGCTCGATCGACGCCGTCCATGTCTCCACCCCCGACCACACCCACGCCCCGGCAGCGATGACGGCCCTCAACCACGGCAAGCATGTCTACTGCCAGAAGCCACTCACGCACGATGTCCAGGAATCCCGTCAGCTCCGGGCCATCGCCGCGGCCCATCCCGCGCTCGTCACGCAGATGGGCACGCAGATCCACTCCAACACGCAGTACCGCACGGCGGTAAAGCTCGTTCAAAGCGGGATCATCGGCAAGGTCCGCCAGGCCCACTCCTGGAGCAGCAAGACCTGGGGCTACGACGGCCCGAAGCCGGCCTCGGGGCTGGTGCCTGTAAACCTCGACTGGAACCTGTGGCTCGGCACGGCGGCCGAGCGCCTCTACTGCCCCGATCAGTACCACCCCGGCAACTGGCGGCGCTGGTACGACTTCGGCGGCGGCACGATGGGGGACATGGCGATCCACATTCTCGATCCGGTCTTTAGCGCCCTCCAACTCGGCCCCGCCCGCTCGCTCCTCTCCAAGAGCTCGGCGGCGCCAGCCGAATCGTTCGGAATGCAGAACGAAACCCGCTTCACCTTCCCGGCGGGGAAGTACACGACCGACGGCTTCGTGCTCACCTGGTACGACGGCGGAAAGATGCCCGACACGTCGATGTGGCCGCTGGATGGTGCCGACGGCAAGCGGATGACGCTCCCCGATCAGGGCTCGATCTTTCTCGGCGAGAAGGGGGCGATCCTCCTGCCGCACGTGGCGATGCCGACACTTCTCCCCGTCAAGGACTTCGCCGACGCCAAGATCGAGGCCGCCCCAGACGGCAACCACTACCATCTCTTCGTCGACGCCTGCCTCGGCGGCGCCCCGACGACCTGCGGCTTCGACTACGCCGGCCCCCTCACCGAGACCGTTCTCTTGGGGACACTCGCCAACCGCTTCCCCGGCGACGAGCTCCGCTGGCAGCCGGAGGCGATGACGATCCCCAACCACGACCAGGCCAACGCCCTCTTGCGCCGCCACTACCGGAAGGGGTTTGAGGTCGACAATTTGTCGTGAGCCCGTCTTGGGGGATTTTTTGACGAGGCCTTGTGGCAGCTTCGGGGGTGGCCACGCCCTGGAGCCGGACGTTTGCTTTGGCCCTCCAGGCCAAAGCTGCACTCGGGTGCCGGCTGCGCTTCGCCATCCATGGCTGCGCTTGC
>JBAWVV010000133.1:0-10731 GCA_037147115.1 Planctomycetia bacterium
GGACGCTCTGCGGGGCCGCCTGGCCGACCTCGAGCGCGATGCACGGGGCCAGACGCCGGCAGCGGCGACCCCCGAGAGGGCGTCATGAGAGAGGGGCGAGGTGCGTCGCCGATGCTCATCGCCGTGGGGGGGATCTGCACAACGACGCTCTACCGGGTGCCCACGGTGCCGGCCGTGCCGGGGAAGGTGCTCGCCACCGACGCCGCCGAGGTGGTCGATGGCATGGCCGTGTCGGCGGCATGTGCGTTTGTCCGCCTCGGGGGGCAGGCAGCGGTGTGGGGGCGCGTCGGCGCCGATCCGCGCGGCGTTGGGATGCGCCGCGAACTGGCCGCGGCAGGCCTTGATGTCTCGGCCGTGCGGAGCGTGCCGGGGGGAGTATCGTCGATCGCCGTCAGCATCATCGATGCCCGGGGGGATCGGCTCGTCGTCCCCTACCACGACGCGAGCCTCGATGCCGCGGCCGACTGGCTCCCGCTCGAGCGGATCGCGAGCGCTGATTTCGTTCATGTCGACACGCGTTGGCCCGAGGGCGCCGCGGCGGCGCTCGTGGCGGCTCGGGCGGCCGGCGTGCCGGGGATGCTCGATGCCGATATCGCCCCCCCGGACATTCTCGCCCGGCTCGTGCCGCTCTCGTCGCATGCGGTCTTCTCCGACGCCGGGCTGTTCCTCCACACCGGCATGAGCGATCTCGAAGCAGCGCTGCGGCTGGTCGCCGCCGGCCATCCCGGGCATGTCGGCGCGAGTTGCGGGCTCGACGGCTATGCCTGGATCGAAGCCGGGGAGCTGTGGCGCGTGCCGGCGCCGCGCGTCGAGGTTGTCGACACGCTGGCCGCTGGGGATGTCTTTCATGGGGCGCTGGCGCTGCGGCTGGCCGAGGGGGCGACGATCGCAGCCGCCGCCCGGTTTGCCGTCGTCGCCGCGTCGCTCAAGTGCATGCGCTTCGGCGGCCGGCTCGGCTGCCCATCGCGAGACGAGGTCGAGCGTCACCCCGGTTGACAGCGCTTCAACACCAGCGCTACACTCCGCCGCTCGCCCTCCGTCGACTGTCGACAGAAGGGATTCTGGAGGTGGCAGGGCTGGAGGGGGTTTTCATGAAGGTCGTGATCACCGACCGGTCGTTCGACGACATCGATCTCGAACGGGCGATTCTCGAGCGGGCCGGATGCACGGTCTTTGACACGCGTTCGAAAGACCCAACCGTGCTTGCCGCCGCCGTGGCCGATGCCGATGCGGTGATCACGCAATTTGCCCCGATCAATGCCGACGTCATCGCTGCCATGGGGCGGGCGAAAGCCATCGTCCGCTACGGGATCGGCTACGACAACGTCGACTGCGAGGCGGCCCGAGCCCGCGGTATCCCCGTCTGCAACATCCCCGACTACTGCATCGACGAGGTCGCCGATCACACCCTCGCCTTCATCCTCGCCCTGACGCGGCAGGTTGTTCCCCATGCGACGAAGGTGGGTGGCGGCGGCTGGGGGCTCGCCACCGGCGTCGAGGGCTTCCGCACGCTCGCTTCGATGACCAGTGGCGTCGTCGGCGCCGGGCGCATTGGCCGCGGCGTGATCCGCCGGCTCGTCGCCTTCGGTGGCCGGGTGCTCGTCAGCGATCCGGCGGTGGCCGAAAGCGCAATCCGTGATCTCGGGGCGGAGCCAGTGACGCTCGATCGGCTGCTTGTGGAGAGCGATCTGATCACGCTCCACTGTCCTTCGCTGCCGCAGACGCGCGGCATCGTCGGCACGGCGAATCTGGCCAGGATGAAGCCGGGTGTATTGATCGTCAATCTCTCCAGGGGCGATCTCGTCGATCCGGCGGCGCTCGTTGCCGCGCTTGACTCCGGCCACGTCGCCGGTGCCGCGCTCGATGTCTTCGCGCCGGAGCCGATTCCAGCTGGCCACGCGATTCTCGGTCGCGCCAACGTCATCCTCGCCCCCCATATCGCGAGTGTCAGCCCGGCAGCGGTGCAGCGGCTCCGCTCGGGCGCCGCGGAACTGGCCGTGATGGCGATCCGCGGCGAGCCGCTGCCGAGTGTCGTCAATGGCGTGGGCTTGGCCACGCGGGGCTGACGGCACTCGATCTCCGGAGGGTTCCCACGCGGGAGTAAGGTCCATGTCGAGCGATCATCCCGCCCCGAGCCCGATCCCCGTCGCGATGCTTTCGGCCTGGGTTGAGCAGGCCTTCGTTCGCGTTGGGCTGTCGGCGACCGACGCCAGCCATGCCGCAGAACCACTCGTCCTCTCCGACTCGATGGGGGTCTTCACCCACGGCACGAAGCTCCTCCCCGGCTATCTGAAGAAGCTCGTGGCGCGGGGCTTCAAGCCTGACGCCCGGCCGCGGATCGTCCGGCAGGGGCCGGGGTTTGCCGTCGTCGATGGCGACGCCTCCCTCGGCCAGATTGGCTGCCATTTCGCTGTTGATGTCGCGATTGAAAAGGCGCGGAACGTCGGCGTGGCCTATGTCGGCCTGCGGAATACCGGCCACATCGGCGCTGCCGGCGCCCAGGCCGTCCGCGCCGCGCGGGAGGGCTTCTTCGCCCTGGTGGTCGGCAACGACCGGCCGAGTGTCGCCGCCGCAGGGTCGCGCGGGGCGGTGCTGGGAAGCAATCCACTCGCCTGGGGGGCGCCGGTGCCGGGAGGGGATCCGATCTTCCTCGACATCGCCACCGCCGCCGTGGCGGGGGGAAAGGTCTACGCCGCCGTGGCCCGCGGCGAGCCGATTCCAGCGACCTGGCTGATCGACGAGCGTGGCCTTCCCACCGCCGACGGATCCTTGTACCCGCAGCATGCGAGTCTGGCCCCGATGGCGGGGCACAAGGGCTACGGGATCGGCGTCCTTGCCGAATGGCTCTCCGGGATTCTTGCCGGCGGCGCCGTGACGACGCAGGTGGGGAGCTGGCTCTTCGATCCCCCTGGCGATCCGACGCTCCACAACGCCGGCTTCATCGTTTTCGACGTCGCTGCGATCGCCGATCCCGACGCCTATGCCGCGTCGCTGGCCCGCTTCGCAGCGGAAGTCAGGGGGGCAGCGCCTGCCGAGGGGAGCGATCGGGTCCGCCTCCCCGGCGACCTCGAGTGGGAGCGGTATCGCCACAGCCTCGCCGCCGGCATCGCGCTTCCCGCTGATGTGCGGGCGAAGCTTGCGGAGGCTCACGCGATCGTCGATCTTGAGTGGTCGTGGTGAAGGGGTCGCCGTGGTGTTGGGGTGTGAGGGAATCCGGGGGGATGTTGCATGGTCCGCTTGCTTCGATCGTGGTGCCTGCCGCTGCTGGCAATTTCCGGGCTGCTCGGTGGGATGGGATTGCGCGCCGCCGATGAGGATGACCGAGTGCCGTCGCCGCTGGTGCTCGGGAGTTCGGTGGCCGTGCCACGCGACCAGGTTCGGGACCTGACGCTCACCATCGCCCCCGAGCTCCCCTGTGTCTGGCCGGCGGGAATGACGCCGATGGCGGTCATCCCCACCGCGACATTCGGCCGCAGCGGCCGCCACCGCGACATGCTCGTCATCGATGAGCACACCGGCACGCAGTGGGATGCCCCCGCGCACTTCGTTCCGCCCCCCGACTCGGGTCTTCCCGGCGCCGGGCCGATGGGCCTGGTGACCGGCGAGAAGGTGCCTGCCTGGCAGTTCTGCGGCGAGGCCTGCGTGATCGACGTCCGCCAGGGACGCGACAGTGCCGAGAAGGGATCGAGCGTCCTGGTCGGTCCGGAGGTGGTGCGTCAGTGGGAGATGACGCACAGGCGTCTCGGCCCGGGCGATGTCGTCCTCTTCCGCAGCGACTACACCGACGACTTCTACAAGCCGTTTCCGGAAGGGGAGCGGTTCGTGGCGGCGGCGCTCAAAAAAGAAGCGCCGGGCTGGCCTGCACCGACGGCTGCCACGATGGACTATCTCGCCGACCGGGGCGTGATGACGCTCGGCCTCGATGGCGCGAGCATGGGGCCGCTGCCGAACCTCGCCGTAGCGACCCACCAAGCCGGCGGCAAGCGCGGGATGGTGTGGGTGGAGTGCGCTACCAATCTCGGGAGCCTGCCGACGACGGGGGCGTTTTTCGCTCTCCTTCCTGCCAAGCATGCCGGGGGTTCAGGGGGCGAGTGCCGCTGTATCGCGATCACCGAGCCGAAGCTCGCCGCCGAGTTGATCGCCCGGGCGCGGGCCCGGCGGGTGGTCGATCTCTCCGTGACGCTCGACGAAGATCTCCCGGTCGTCTGGCCGGGCCGCGGGCCGGGGGAGGAAGGGGGGCGCTACGTGAGCAAGGTGCTCAATAAGTTCGGCGCTGCCCGCGGACCGTTCTTTGCCCTCACCCACCTCTTCGACAGCATGGCCGGCACGCATCTCGTTCTCCCGTCGTTTTCCTTGCCCGCCAACCGGGCCGAGCTCGAGGGGGCGGAGCCGGCGATCCAGGCACGGATCGCGGCCCATGAAGCCCGCTATGGAGCGCTCCCCGCGGCGACGGTGCGGACGGAGTCGGCGGAGCTTTCGCAGCTGATGGGGCCGGCGCATGTCGTCGATGTGCGAGGCCTCCGCGGGGCGGGGGGCTTCGACACCGACAAGCCAGCCGGGCCGGTGATCAACCGGGCGTTTCTCGAAGAGCATGAGGCAAAGCGGCCGTTTCTTCCCGGCGAGGTGGTGATCTTCTGGTCAGGCTATTCCGACGACCATTTCCGGCCGCTGCCGGCCAGTCCGGAGAAAGACGGCATGTTCGTGGCACCGCTGGCCGGTGAGGCGGAAGGCTGGCCGCAGCCGACCCCGGAGGCGATAGGCTGGCTCGCGAAGCGCGGGATCCGTTGCCTCGGCACCGATGGGCCGACGCTCGGCGGCGTCGATGTCGCCGAGTCACACTCCATCGACTGGGCTGCGGCCACGGCGGAGATGGCCGTCATCGAATATCTCACGAACGTCGCGGCGATCGCCGACCACGAAGCCTTTTTCATGTTCGCGCCGGTGAAGATCGCCGGCACGCGTGGCGGCTACGGCCGGGCGATCGCCCTGATCGGTGACTGATTCCTGGTGACTGATTCCCGGCGCTTGACCATCCCGCCACGTCTTGCCTCGCAAGAAGAACCCCTGACTCACCCCTGAAGCCCGCCCACCTCCGGAGAAGCCCCGATGCGGATCGTCCGCTTTGCGACCAAAGGCCACGAGCACCTCGGCAACGAACATGGCGACGGCCGCGTCACGCTCCTCGAGGGGGATCTGTTCGGCGAGCTCATCGACACCGGGGAAGTGGTCCGCGTGGAGAAGCGGCTGGCCCCCGTCGAGCCGCGCGACATCCTCTGCATCGGCCTCAATTACCGCCGCCATGCCGAGGAGGGGAAGCAGCCGATTCCCTCCCATCCGGTGCTGTTCATGAAGAACTCGGGCACGGTCCAGAATCCCGGCGACCCGATCGTCCTGCCGCGCCGGCTCGACAGCCGCGAGGTCGACTACGAATGCGAGCTGGCCGTCGTCATCGGCAAAACCTGCCACAACGTCAAGCGGGAACAGGCCCTTGAGCATGTCCTTGGTTACACGTGCGCCAACGACGTCAGTGCCCGCGACTGGCAGCGGCAGGGCGGGGGAGGACAGTGGTGCCGCGGGAAGACGTTTGCCACCTTCTGCCCGCTCGGGCCGGTGCTTGTCACGCGCGACGAGATCGCCAATCCCAATGCCCTCAAGATCCGCACCGTCCTCAACGGCCGTGTCATGCAGGACTGGAGCACCGACGACATGATCTTCGACGTGCCGACGCTGATCGAGTTTCTCTCGGCCTCGAGCGTGCTGCGGCCGGGGACGGTGATCCTCACCGGCACGCCCCACGGCGTTGGCTTCGCCCACACGCCGCCGGTGTTTCTGAGGGCCGGCGACTCGGTGTCGATCGAGATCGAGGGGATCGGCACGCTCACCAATCCCGTCGCCGAGGAGCAGGCGGAGCGGCTCACGGGAGTGTGAGGAAAAAAGGAAAAAGGTGGGTAGGAAAAAGGTGGCAGCCACCATTTTCCCTCTTTGCCTCGGACGGACGATGTGCGGGGAACAACAAGCGGGAAAACGGTGGCAGCCACCGTTTTCCCCGTTGGATCTAGCGGAGGAGGCGGAATGGACGCGTCGGGCGACAAGACGGCAATCGGGAGGCGTACGCTCGCGAAAATTGCCTGGCGGCTCGTGCCGTTTCTGGCGCTGTTGTATGTCTTCAACATCATCGACCGCTCGAACGTCGGCTTCGCGCGGCTGAAGATGACGGAAGACCTGTCGATTTCCAATGCCGTCATCGATTACGGCTACGGCCTGTTCTACGTCGGCTATCTCCTCTTCGAGGTGCCGAGCAATCTCCTCCTGCGGCGTTTCGGAGCCCGGGCCTGGATCGCCCGAATCATGGTGACCTGGGGGTTCGTGTCGATGCTCACGGCCTTCGTCACCGGGCCGTGGAGCTACTACGGCGCCCGGATCCTTCTCGGCGTGGCGGAGGCAGGCTTCTTCCCCGGGATCATCTACTATCTGACGGCCTGGTTCCCGGCGGCCCAGCGCGCCCGCGTCGTGGCTGGTTTCATGCTCGCGATCCCGATCTCGGGAATCCTCGGCAATCCCGTTTCTGGGGCGATCATGGATGGCTTCCAGGGAACCGGGGGCCTTGCCGGTTGGCAGTGGCTCTTTGTTCTCGAAGGGATTCCGGCGATCCTCCTCGGCCTCTCCGTCCTCTGGTACCTCCCCGACGGCCCCCGCGATGCCCGCTGGCTCGCCGCCGACGAGCGCGACTGGCTCGAAGGAGAGATCGCCGCCGAGGCGGGCGTGCGGACGAGCGTCGGCGGTCATGAGAAGCTCGGGGCGCTTGCCGACCCGCGGATCTGGCTGCTGATCGCCCTCTACTTCAGTGTTGCCGTCGGCACGAATGCCACCGGCTCCTATCTTCCCAAGCTCATCAAGGATTCCTTCGAGCCGCTTCTCGCCGGGAGCGATGGCACCTACTGGAAGGTGGGCCTGCTTTCGACCCTGCCGAGTATCCTCTCGGTGATCGCGATGGTGATCGTCAGCCGGATCTCCGATTCGATGCGGTCGCGGGCCACGCTCATCGCCGGGGCGCTGACGGCCGCGGCGGTCGGCTGGTATTTCGCCTGGCAGGGGGGGGATCCGTGGACGAAGCTGGCGGGGTTGTGCGTGGCCCAGGCGGGGATGATGGCGGTGCTGCCAGTGTTCTGGGCGCTGCCGCCGCTGTTCCTCGGAGGTGTGGCGGCGGCGGCTGGGATCGCGCTGATCAACTCCGTGGCCAACATCGGCGGTATCATCGCTCCGCGGATGGTTGGCCTTTTCGGCATCGGCCCGCTGGTCGCGGTGATGCTGTGGGGCGTTGCCATGGCGCTGATCGTGTGGCGGAAGCTCGAATGGCCGGCGCTGCGGGCGCGGAAGAACTTGGAGCAAAACTCTCGTGGCTGACGGCCTGTTTGATCTCGAAGGCAAAGTGGCGGTGGTGTCGGGCGCGGCCAGTGGCATGGGGCGGGCCAGCGCCATGGCGCTGGCTGCCCACGGCGCGACCGTCGTGATGCTCGATCGTGACGCGGCCGGCATGCTGCGGACTGGCGAAGCGATCGCCGCCGGCGGGGGCACGGCCTTTGCCCGTGAGCATGATGTCTCGAGCCCCAAAGCCGCCGAGGAGCTTTTTACGTGGCTCGATGGCGAGCTCGGCCGGATCGACTTTCTCGCCAACATTGCCGGCGAGGGGATCCTCGCCGACCCCCGCGAGCTTACGGTGGAGCAATTGCGGCAGGTGCTCGAAAACCTCGTCGTGGGCCGCTTTGCCCTCTGCCAGCACGCCGGGCGGCGGATGCTCGCCGCGGGCAGCGGCTCGATTGTGAATACGGGGTCGCTGGCGAGCATGACGGCCCTCGGCCGCGGCCACATCGCCTACAGCATGGCGATGGGGGCGGTGGTGCAGATGACGCGCGAGCTGTCCACCGAATGGGCCGGCGGCGGGGTGCGCGTGAATGCGATCCTCCCAGCGCAGGTCCGCAATCCGTCGCTCGAGAAGCGGATCGCCGCCGATCCAGGGATCGAGCAGAAGTGGCTGTCGGGGATCCCTGCCGGCAGGCTCGGCCGTCCCGACGACATCCAGGGGCTGATCGTGTTTCTCGCCTCTGACTCGAGCGCTTGGATCACCGGGGCCCTGATCCCGATGGATGGTGGCAACATGGCGATGAACGCCGGCGGCAGCCGCGGTTTTTCACCGCCAATGTCTTGACGGCACGTCTGCCCCCTTTCCCTGCCTCCTCGAGCCCGCCTCCTTTTGTCTGGCCACCCCGATGACGACTTCTGCCGCTGCCTCTGATATCGACATCCTCCTCGACCGCTTCCGGGCGATGCTCGTCATCCGCCTCACCGAAGAGGAGCTGGCCCGCAGCCACACGCGCGGCCTCGTCCATGGCGCCTGCCACACGTATGTCGGCCAGGAGGCGGTGGCTGTCGGCGTCTGTGGGCATCTCTCCAACAGCGACACCGTCTTCAGCACCCACCGCGGCCATGGCCATGCCCTGGCCAAGGGGATGCCACCGGCAGATCTGTGCGCCGAGCTGTTTGGCCGCGCCGCCGGCTGCTCGCGTGGCCGGGGGGGCTCGATGCACCTTTTTGCCCCCGAGATCGGGATGATGGGCACCAGCGGCATCGTCGGCCCCTGCATTCTGCAAGCCTGCGGGGCGGGGTATGCCGCCAAGCTCCGGAAGACCGGCGCCGTGGCCGTGGCCTTCTTCGGCGATGGCGCCGTCAACAACGCCGCCTTCCACGAGGGGCTCAACATGGCAGCGATCTGGAAGCTGCCGGTGCTCTTCGTTTGCGAGAACAACGGCTTTGCGACCGAAGTTCCCTTCAGCTATTCAAGCGGCATCCCCCAGGTTGGCCGCCGCGCCGCCTCCTACGGCCTCGCCGGCGTGGAGCTGGATGGCAACGATCTCGTCGCCGTCCATGCGGCCGCCCGTGAGGCGGTGGAGCGAGCGCGCGGGGGCGACGGCGCCACGCTCCTCGAATGCCGCACCTACCGCACCAGGCCCCATTCCGAGGGGATGGGCGACTTCACCTACCGCACCCGCGAGGAAGTCGACGCCTGGAAACAAAAATGCCCGATCGCCAGGCTCCGCGGCGTTCTCACGCAGCTGGGTGTCCCGGAGGGGGACTTGGCGGCGATCGAGGCCGACGTCCAGGCTGTCGTGTCTCTAGCCCGGGTCGCGGCCGAGGAAAGCCCGCCGCCAACGCCGGCTACGGCGCTTGCGGATGTCTATGCCGTCACCGAGCCCGCAGGCCCGGTGCCGCCACAGGCGCTGGGCG
Source organism: Planctomycetia bacterium (assembly GCA_037147115.1). Classification (GTDB taxonomy): domain Bacteria; phylum Planctomycetota; class Planctomycetia; order Pirellulales; family UBA1268; genus QWOP01. The sequence goes on from JBAWVV010000133.1 coordinate 9,283, forward strand.
TCAACACCGATGGCCCGCCGCGGACCTGGGCGCAGGGGACGCTGCAGGCGCTCGACGAGGCGATGGCGGCCGATCCGTCGATCTTTGTGATGGGGGAGGGGATCGGCGTTCGTGGCGGCAACTTCGCCACGACAACAGGCTTGTTTGCGAAGTACGGCCCGGAGCGCCTCTGCGACACGCCGATCTGCGAGCGTGGCTTTGTGGGGCTTGCCTGTGGCGCGGCGATGGCTGGCGCGCGTCCCGTCATCGACTTCATGTTCGCCGATTTTGTCCTCGACGCCTTCGGCGAGATCGTCAACCAGATCGCCAAGATGCGCTACATGTCGAGCGGCCGACTGAAGATGCCAGTGATTCTGCGGGGCTGCATCGGCATCGGCCACTGTGCCGCGACCCATCATTCCGGTAGCTACTACGGGATGGTCGCCCAGGTGCCGGGGCTGCGGGTCGTCGTCCCCTCGAATGCCGCTGACGCCAAGGGGCTGTTTACGCACGCCCTCCGCGGCAGTGATCCGGTCCTGTTTCTCGAGCACCGCGAGCTGATGGGGCACAAGACCCCTGTGCCCGATGGGCTTTACGACATCCCCTTCGGCGTCGCCAACGTCGTCCGCCGTGGCCGGCATGTGACGGTGGTGGCGCTGGCGCGGATGGTGCAACTGGTGGCGAGTGTCTGCGATCAGCTCGCGGCTGAGGGAATCGACGTCGAGCTCATCGACCCGCGGACGGTCTCGCCGCTCGATACGGCGACGATCCTTTCCTCGGTGGAGCGGACCGGTCGGCTGCTCGTCGTCGACGAGCCGCCGGCGTCGTGCGGCTTCTCCGCCGAGGTCGCCGCCCTCGTTGCCGATGAGGGGTTTGATTTCCTCGATGCCCCGATCCGCCGGCTGACCGGTGCCTTCGTGCCGACCCCGTATGCCCCGTCGCTCGAAGCGGTCGTCGTGCCGAATGCCGACGATTGCCTGGCCGCGATCCGGGGTCTTGTCGCTGAGTAGGAAGTACTTCAAGAACCATGGCCTACGACATCCGCATTCCCCGCCTCGGTTGGTCGATGGAGGAGGGGACGTTCGTGCGCTGGTTAAAGGCGCCGGGCGACCGGGTCAAGCCGAGCGAGCCCCTCTTCGAGCTCGAAGGGGAGAAGTCGGTCGAGCCGGTGGAGTCGATCGATGGCGGTGTTCTCCATGTGCCGGCCGGAGCCCCGGGCGAAGGGGCAGTCGTGAAAGTTGGGACGCTCATCGGCTGGCTCTTGGCCGAAGGCGAAGCGCCGCCGGCTTACGCGCCCGAGGCGATGCCAGCTCCCACGGCGACACCGGCCCCGTCGCCAAGCCATCCGGCTCCTGCTGCGCCGGCTCCGGCTCAGCCCCGATCTGCGCTACTCACGTCCCCGGCGCCTCGGCCGACTGGCCCGGTCGGCGGCCCGACCTCGCCGACGATCCGTCGCCTAGCGCGGGAGTT
>JBAWVV010000134.1:0-10709 GCA_037147115.1 Planctomycetia bacterium
GGGGAGACGGAGTTTCCAATGTCGGCGGGGCAGCAGGGGCTGTGGTATGCCTACCGGCGCGATCCGTCGAGCACCCCCTACAACGTCTACCTCCCGGCCCGCGTGCGCTCGCCGCTCGATGTTGGGGCGCTCGAGCGGACCTTCCAGCTGGTGGTCGAGCGGCATGCGGCGCTGCGGACGACGTTCACCGACGAGGGGGGCGAGCTGCGGCAGCGGGTCCACCCGGCGCTGCCTCCTCAGATCTTCGTTGTCGATGTCGCCGGCACCGACCTCGAGGTGGTGCGGGAGCGGATGGTCGCCGATGCCGCTCGGCCTTTCGACCTCGAGGAGGGCCCGCTCCTGCGAATGTCGGCCTACCGTCGCGCCGATGACGACTGGCTCATCCTCGCCACCACGCACCACATCGTCGTCGATTTCTGGTCGTTGATCCTTCTTCTCGAGGAGGTGGGGCGGATCTATCCGGTGATCGCGGCCGGCGGCGTTCCCGATCTGCCGCCGGGCCCGGGCAACTATGCGGAGTTCGTTCGCCGCCAGGAGGCGATCCTCGCCGGGCCCCGCGGGACCGAGCTGCAGCGCGTCTGGCGGGAGCAGCTCGCCGGGATCCCCACCGTCCTCGAGCTCCCTACCGACCGGGTTCGTCCGCGCAGCTTCACTGGCCGGGCCGATTCGGTCGCGCTCGAGCTTCCTGCCGACGTCGTGGCCGGGGTCGCGCGGCTGGCGGCAGCGGAGCGGGTCACCCCGTCGGCGGTCGTGCTCGCCGCTGTTCAGGTGCTCCTGTCCCGGTACTCGGGGCGATCGTCGTTCGTCATCGGTACGCCGTTCCCCGGCCGCAGCCAGCAGCGTTTCGCCGACACTGTCGGCTTCTTCGTGAACATGCTGCCGCTCCCGGCGCGGCTCGACGACGCCCCGACGTTCGCCACGCTCGTCCGCCGCGTCGGCGCCACGCTCGTCGCCGCCCTCGATCAGGAGGACTACCCCCTCGCGTCGATCGTCCACGACCTTGTGCCCGACCGCGACCCGTCGCGCAGCCCGCTGATCCAGGTGTCGTGCACGTTCGAGAAAGCGCAGCTCCGCGCGGAGCAGGGGCGGGCCGGCTTCCTCTTCCCCGATCGCGCCGAGGTGGCGATGCTCGGCGGCCTCCGGCAGGAGAGCTTCCATGTGCCGCAGCGGACGTGCCTGTTTGACATGGAGCTGATCTTTGAGCTCACCGACAGCTCGCTGCGCGGCATGATCGCCTTCTGTCGCGATCTCTTCGAGCCGGACTCGATGCGGCTGCTGGCGCGCCATTTCGAGCGGCTCTTGGCCACCCTCGTGGCCGACTTCGCGACCCCGATCGACCGGATCGCCTGGCCGCTCGATGGGCTGCCGGCGCCCGGCCCGGCCGTCGCCGGCGGAGAGGATCTGCTCGGCACGATGATCGGCCGCGTGATTGCCTTAACGCCCGACCGCCCTGCGCTTGTCGCCGGCGATAGCGTTTGGAGCTACGGCCGGCTGGCGGCCGTCGGCGGGGCGCTTGCGGCGGCGCTCGCCGCGGCCGGCGTGGGGCGTGGCGACCTCGTCCCGGTTGTCGGCCAGGGGGCGGAGGCTTTCCTGGGGACGGTGGCGACGATCCTCGCCGGGGCGGTGGCAGTGCCGATCGATGTCCGCCAGCCGGCGGTCGACTCCCTCCACCTCCTCGCCGACACCGGGGCCCGGGCGGTCGTAGTCGCCGGGGAGGGGGCGTGGCTCGGGGCCGCGACCGGCATCGACAGGATCGCGGTCGGGGATTTGAAGTTCCGTGGGGATGCGGTTCCCGGCTCATGTTTCCCCGCACCGGTGGCGCCGGGCGACCTCGCCTACGGCATCTACACGAGTGGTTCCAGTGGCCGACCGAAGGGGGTGCTCGTCGATCACCGCGGGATCGGCAACACGATGACCTGGCGGCGCGTGGCGGTGCCGCTGGCGGCCGACGATCGCGTTCTCCTCCTCCTCTCCCACCAATTCGACGCGGCGCTGGGCATCGCGCTGACGGCGCTCACGCAGGGGGCGACCCTTGTCATGGGCGATGACCGCGCCCGGGCCGACATCTCCTGCCTCATCGACCAGATCATCGCTGAGCGGATCACCGTCCTGCCGACGGTGCCGGCGGTGCTCCAGCTCGTCGCCTCGCATCCGCGCTTTGCCGAATGCGTCACGCTTCGCCAGGTGTGGGCCGGGGGGGAGGCGATGCCGGCGGGGCTTCCCAATCTCGTCGCCCGCCTCCCTGGCTTGCGGTTGATGAATTTCTACGGGCCAACCGAGGCGAGCATCGAGGCGGCGGCCTGCGTCGTTGCCGCCGGCGATCCCACCCGCCACGTGCCGATCGGGTATCCCGTCGCCGGCATGCGGCTGCTGGTCCTCGACGCCCACCGGCACCCGGTGCCCGACACCGTGCCGGGGGAGCTGGCGATCGCCGGGCCTGGGCTCGCCCGCGGCTATCTTGGCCAGCCGAGCTTGACGGCCGAACGCTTCGTCACCCTCCCCTCCGCTTCCGACGGGCTTGAGGTTTACCTGACGGGTGACCGGGTGCGGCGCCGGGCCGACGGCGCGCTGGAGTTTCTCGGTCGCCTCGACGACCAGGTCAAGCTGCGCGGCTACCGGCTCGAGTTGGGGGAGATCGAGAGCACGCTGCGGGGCCATCCGGCCGTGGCCGGCGTCGCCGCGAAGGTCCTCGGGGGAGATTTACCCCAGGCCCGGCTCGTCGCCTTCGTCGTTCTCCGCCCCGATCGCCCTGCTCCGCCGGGGTTCGCCGCCGAACTGCGGCGCTTCGCTGCCGAGCGGCTCGCGGCTTATAAGGTGCCGGCCACGATCCTCTTCCTTGACAGTCTGCCGATCTCGTCCGGCGGGAAGCTCGACCGCTCCCGGCTCCCCGACGAGCTTCCGGAGGAGGCCGTCGCGGGGGACTTTGTCGCGCCGTCGACGGCGCTCGAGCGGCGTCTCGCCGACGCCTGGCGAGAGGTGCTCGGCATCGACCGCGTCGGACTCCACCAGAACTTCTTCGATCTCGGCGGAACGTCGCTCCAGGCGGCGATCGTCACGGCCAGTCTGGGGGAACAGCTCGGCGTTGGGGTGCCGACGGCGCTCCTCTTCGACCTCGCCGACGTCGGTCAGATCGCCCGCCGCCTCGTCCAGCTCCACCGCCCGCAGATGGAGGCGCTCTTCGGTTCGGAGTCGGTCGCCGCTTACGACGCTGAGCCGTCGGCCGGCAACGATCCGCACGGGGAGTCAGGCGCGCTCCATCCGCTCCTGGTTCCCCTCAAGGTGGATGGGGCGCTGCCGCCGCTGTTCATGATCCATCCCCCAGGCGGGATCGTCGTCTGCTACCGCGACCTCGCCCGCCACCTCGCCGTGGAGCGGCCCCTCTACGGCCTTCGGTCACGCGGGCTCCATGGTCACGAAGCACTTCCCGCGACGCTCGCGGCGATGGCGGCGGAGTATGTCACGGCGATCCGCACGCGTCAGCCCGAGGGGCCCTACCTCCTCGGCGGCTGGTCGCTCGGCGGGGTGATCGCCGCCGAGGTCGCCCGACAACTCGTCGCCGCGGGGGAGGGGGTCGGCCGCCTCCTGCTCCTCGATTCCGCGATCCCCGAGTCGGCGCTTCCTGCGGAGGCCGGCGATGAGCGTTTCCACGCCGGCCGCGAATACGGCCTCGACGTCGATCTGGCGGAGCTTGCGCAGATGGAGCCGGAGGCACAGCTCCCCTTCCTCTTCGAGCATGCCCGCAAGCTCGGGCTGATCGACGAAGCGACGCCGCCGGAGCTCGTCCACCGGGTTCTGGGGGACCTGCGGACGCTCTTCGCCCACCATGTCACGCTCTGCCAGCGCCACCAGCCCCAGTGGTGCCCCATCGACGGGGTGGTCTTCCGGCCGATGGAGGTGCCCTTCGAGCGCGGCGGGCCTGAGGACCGTGGCTGGAGCCGGTTTCTCCGGTCGGTCGAGGTGGTGATGGTGCCGGGGCACCACCACAGCATGGTCGCGCTGCCGCACGCCGTGGCCCTCGCGGCGGCGATCGATGCCGCCTTGGCCGGGCCGATCGCCGCTGTCAGCCGCTGACACCGTCGGCGACGATCTTTCCGTCGAGCATCCGAACGACGCGCTCGGCCCGTGCCGCCACGCCGGCGTCGTGGGTGACGACGACGAGCGTCGTGCCATGCTCGGCGTGGAGCCTGCCGAGGAGATCCATCACCTCGGCGCCGCTGCGGCTGTCGAGGCTCCCGGTTGGCTCGTCGGCGAGGATCAGCGCCGGCTCGTTGGCCAGGGCCCGCGCGATCGCCACGCGCTGCCGCTGGCCGATCGAGAGCTGGGAGGGGAGATGACGGGCCCGGTCGGCGAGGCCGACCAGCTTCAGGAGCGTCTCGGCCCGTTCCACCCGCGCGGAGTCGCTGCGGCCGTCGCCGAACATCGGCATCTGAACATTCTCCCGGGCGGTGAGGTTCGGGAGGAGGTAGAAGGTCTGGAAGACGAAGCCGATCTCCCGGGCGCGGAGCCGGTCGGGATCGCGGATCGCCGGCAGTGGCACGCCGCGGAAGCGGATCTCGCCGGAGGTCGGGGCATCGAGGGCCCCGATCATGTTGAGGAGGGTCGACTTCCCGCAGCCGCTGGGGCCGACGATCGACAGCGACTGGCCGGCGGGGATCTCGAGCGACACCCCGTCGAGGGCCCGGACGGCGCCGTCGCGGTGGATCTTGACAACGTCTCGCAGCTCGACCAGCGGCTCGATCGGGGCGGGGGCTTGTCTTGATTCCATGGAGCGAATCCCGCACGATGCCGCTTGAAGTCAGGCCCGCGCCAGGAGACGCCGATGGAGCCTTCCGTCCACCGCCACGCCCCCGTCGCCGGTCGCCGCCTCCTCCGCGGGGCGGGTGCGACGCTGGTCGCTACGGTCGCATTGGCCGCGCTGGTCGCATTGGCCGCGCCGGGCCGGCTCGGGTCTTTGGCCTGGTCGGCGGAGCCGGGAGCAGCGCGAACGCTCTCTATCGTACCACCGGGAACGCCGGTCGACCCCCCCGACGCCGTCCGCTGGAACCGGCTGATCCTCCTCGCCTCGCCGCGGATCGCTTCCGGGGATGTCGATACGCTGCCGTCCGCCGTCCGCACGCAGTTGCCGAAGTTCACCCTTGTGCTGATGGCGACAGTCCGCGCTGTTGCCTCCCCGGAGGGGCTGCGCCACGAGTTGGCCGAGCTCGGCGCCGGCTATGCCCTCCCGCTCGACGGGCGGCTGACCGTCGTCGACACCGAGAATCCGCCGCCGCGCCTGGAGCTCGATTTTATCGGCCGGCAGATGCTCTCCCAGAACGGCAAAACGCTCGTCGGGCTCCAGACGGTCGGCGGCACCGGGACGATGCAGATCTTCGACGCCGACACAATCCTCTTTCGGGACGGCCGACACGGCGACTATTCCATGCGTCATTTCGTCTGGGTGGAGCCGGTGTCAGGGGAGTGCTCAGCGTGCGTCTGGCTCCTCACGAAACGCCCCGACGGCAGTCTGACGGCCGTCGACGAGCAGCCCCGTTGGCTCTCCCCCGGCACCCGTGAGGATCGGGCGATCCATGTTGATGCCAGCGAGTACGTCCTCGGCATCCCGACGATGCGCGCCTTCGCGCTCCTCGACATGCCGCCGGGGCAGCCGTTCCCCTGGTCGCCGGCCCTGCGGGAGGTCGCCGCGCGACGGACCTACCCGCCGGAGACGGTGCGGAGCCTGGCGGTGGAGCTCAACCGCGGCCTCGAGACCCTCCGCGCCGCCGGCCAAGCTGGGAAATAGCAGGGCCGTTGTTCCCTTGCATCGCGCGTCAGCACTCGGCCGTGGGGCTGCGGCCCGGCCACGTATCGTCGCCGCCGTACTTCTCGACCTGCAGCTGGCAGACGCTCCCGGGGCAGGCGAGGGCGGCCAGTGCCCCGACCGCCCCGTCAAGCAGACAGACGTGCCACGGGGGAGCCACGGGGGCGAGGTCGACTCGCTGCGGCAACGTGCCGGTGACGAGTGAAGCGTGCGGCGGCGGTGCCGCGATGACCAGATGCCTCACCCCCGCGCCGATCCCCGCGCCAGTCCCCTTCACAACCGCCTCCTTCACCACCCACGCCGCCAGGAGCGCGGCCGGCCGCAAGCCCACGGGGTGCTCGAGGAACGCGGCGCGTTCGGCAGGGGCGAGGATCGATCCGGCCATCCGCTCGGCCCAAGCTGGCGTGTGAGCCGGCGCGGTGAGCTCGAGATCGATGCCCACGGCGGTATCGGCGGAGAGGGCAAGCAGGGCCGCGTCGCCGGAATGGGCGAGGTTGAAGTGACAGCGGCCGGCGTGCGGGCCGGCCAAGATCGGCTTTCCCTCGGGGCCGGCTTCGAAAACGAGCCGGCCGGGGTCGGCCCCGAGCCATGCCCCGAGCACGCGCCGCAGCCGCCCCCGGCCGGCCACGAACCGGCGCCGGACCGGCTCGACGAGCCGGGCGGCCCGGTCGCGCTCGGCCGCGGAGAGGATCGCCTCGAGCGCCCCGCGCTCCCCGGCCCCGATCCCCAGCGGCACTGCCACGACCGTGACACGGAGCACGCCTTCGGCCGACGGGGAAGCGGCGGCAAGGGGTAGCGGAGGGGGCATGGTAAGGGCTTCAGGGAAGGAGGGCAGGCGAGGGGAGACGCGTCGCCGGAGGGGAAGCGTGGCCGGAGGGGGGCTGTGGAAGGTGCGGCAGGAACGTGAGCTGTGCCTCGATCGGGCGGTGGCGCGGATTCCACCGCCGCGAATGACGATCAAGCCGATCGTGAGGCCTGCGCGGCACGGGGGGAATGGTCATGCGTCGACCCGATCGGTTCCTGTTCGGGCTCCTGCTCGTGCCGCTGCTCCTTCTCCTCGCCAGCCTCCAGGCCGGCTGCCGTTCGAAGCCGATGCGCGTCTGCATGGACGGCGACATGAACATGAACGGCGACATGAACATGGCCGGCTCGATGAACATGACCGGCGACCTCGGCATGTCGGGCGATCTCACGACCTCGATGCGCACCGACAACCGGGCTTCGCGGCTGGCGACGGTGACGATCGGCCGCGGCGCGACCGGGTGCGGCAAGGTGGCCATTGTCGACGTCGACGGCCTCCTCCTCAACCGCAACATCGGCGGCTTCGGCTCGATGGGGGAGAATCCGGTGGCCCTGTTCCGCGAGAAGCTCGACGCCCTCGAGGCCGACCCCGGCGTGGCGGCGATCGTTTTGCGGATCAACAGCCCAGGCGGGGGCGTGACCGCCTGCGACATCATGACGCGCGATCTACGGGCCTTCCGCGAGCGTCGCGGAATCCCGGTGGTCGCCTGCCTGATGGACGTGGGGGCCGGCGGCGCCTACCTGCTCGCCTCTGCGAGCGACACGGTCGTCGCCCACCCGACGACGGTCGTGGGGGGCCTCGGCGTGATCCTCAATTCCTACAACCTCCAAGAGGCGATGGGGCAGTTCAACGTCACCGCCCGGCCGGTGAAGGCGGGGAAGCTCGTTGACGCCGCCTCGCCGGTGCGCCCTCTGGAGCCGGAGGAGCTGCAGATGCTCCAGGGGATGGCCACCGAGTTTCACGGCCGGCTGAAGCGCCAGATCCACGACGGGCGGCCGGCGGTCGCCGTTGACGCGGAGCTCTTCGACGGCCGGGTGATCACTGGCGAGGGGGCGGCGAAGGCCGGGCTCGTCGATCGGATCGGCTACCTCGACGATGCGCTCGCCGAGGCCCGCGGCCTGGCCGGGATCAGCGCCGATGCAGCCGTCGTCATGCTCCGCCGCGACAACGATCGCGCCTACACGGCGTTTGACGTCACGCCGAATGCCCCGCAGCAGTCGGCGCTGATCCCGCTCAATCTTCCCGGCCTCGACCGCAGCCAGCTGCCGACGTTCCTCTATGTGTGGCAGCCGGAGACGAGCCTCGCCGCCGCGGCCGGCGGATGAGCGTCAACGGGCGGCGGCAAGCCGGCGCCGGAGCGTGCGGACGCCGTCCTGCGTGATGATCGGGATCTTCGAGCGGAGCAGGTTGCTCCCCTGAAACCACTCCTGCGGCTCGCCGATCACCATCCGCGACTCGACGACGACCAGCTCGGTGCCGTCGGCGGAGGCGATCTTCCGCACGGCGACGATGCCGCCGGAGCCACCGTAGGGCTGGGGCCTCCCCTCGACGCGAGTTCCTAAGTCGGTCTCCTCGAGGCGCGCCCAGGTCGGCCGCCAGCGCGGATGCTCCGCAAACCGCGGGTCGAAGTCCCAGCCGACCTCGAGGCCGTCGGGATGCTCCCTCGCCGTCGCCCGCACCACCCCGCGGATCCGCACCCGGTTGAGAAGAAGCAGATCGAGGAACACCGGCCGGTCCCCCTCCGCTATGCCCGTGATTCCCGCCTCCTCCAACTCCTCGTTCGTCAGTGGCCGGGCCTGCGTGCCTTCTCGATCGTCGCCGGCGTCGAGCGACCGCCGCAGGGTCTCGTCGGCGCGCATCCGCTCGAGCGGCGCGTGGAGGGTGAAGGCTGTGTGGACCCGGTGGCCGAGTCGCGGGCCGTCGGCGGGGAACGGCTCGATGACGATCGCCACTGGCGCCGAGACGGAGCCGGCGCTGAAACGCTCCCATTCGATCGTGCCGGCGAGCGGCCGGAGGGCGGCGGCGTCTTGATCGCGGTCGAAGCGGATCGTGGCCTCGGGGAGCGGGGCCACGACGCCGGGGGCCACCTCGATCCCTGCGGGCATTTCACCCCGAGCCGGGCCGACGGCAAGGAGCGCCGGGAGCACGAGGAAAACCGCGATCAGTGCCCGCATCGCGCGCTCCTTCGTCGCCAGGACGGTCAGCGGGCCATGCCGGCCAGCTCGCTGCCGGCGGGCTGTGCCGGCCGCCGGCCGTGAAACTCCATGAGAAAATCGTAGTTCGTCGGCAGCGTGGCCGCCAACTCAGCCGACTCGCGCTTGATCGTTGCAAACATCCCCGCCGCGGTCTGCTGCGAGCCGACGGCATGCCGGAGGCGCGGCAGGATCCGGTCGGGATGGGAGCCGAGTCCGGCGAGGATGCAGTAGAAACTGCCGTTGGTCCAGAAGTTTTGGAACTCCGCCTCGAAGTTCGTGTAGTAGCCGTCGACATCCGTGATCGGCATGTTCACCGGTAGGCCCGCTTTATAGCTCTCGAGCTTGTGGCGGAGCGAGTCGGAGATCCGCAGGTCGTGGCGGTTGGCCCGCCAGAAGGGGGTGTCCTCGCGCGGCGAGCAGCAGTAGTGCATCTGGACGAAGTCGCGGCTGTCGTCATACATCAGCTCGATCGCCTCGTTGAATCGCTCGGCGAGGACCGGATCGAAGGTTCGGTCGGGGAAGTGCTTGGCGAGTTGGTAGAGGGCAGCGTAGATGAAGTAGATGCCGGTCGACTCCAGCGGCTCGAGGAAGCAGGAGGAGAGGCCGATGCTGACGCAGTTGCGCACCCAGCTGCGCCGGTTGCGGCCGACGCGGAAGCGGATCTTGTTGAAGCGCGTGGTGTCGGGATCGAGCCCCCACAGCCGGCAGAAGTCGAGGATCGCACCATCTTCGCTGACGAAGTGGCTGGAGTAGACATACCCCGATCCAAACCGGCCCAGGAGCGGCACCTTCCAAGTCCATCCTGCGTCGCGAGCGATCGACGACGTGAACGGCTCGACGCCGTTGGCGGCGTCGTCATGGGGAACGGGGCTGGCGACGGCGCCGTCGCAAAGGAGATAGTCGCTCATGTCGAGGAATGGCTCCCCGAGCGCCTCGCCGACGAGGAGCCGGCGGAAGCCGGAGCAATCAATGAAGAGGTCGCCGTTGAGGCGCCGCCCCTGCTCGGTGTGGAGGGCGGCGATCGCGCCGTCGGCCTCCCGCTCGACCCTCGTCAGCCGGTCCTGAACATGCTCCACGCCCCAGCCGGTTGCCACGCGGCAGAGGTAAGCGGCGACCAGATGCGCGTCGAAGTGCCAGGCGTAGTACATCGTTCGCCGGAAGTCGCGCGTCCGCGGCGAGAGCTTGGCGTCGAGGAGGCGGGGCTCGCGGTAGCAGGCGTAGGCGAAGGGCTCATCGTCACCTCGCTCGCGGTTGAGCGACCAGTAGTGCGAGAGGGGAAGGCCGTCGCAGGCCTTGAGGATCCCGAAGAGGTGGTAATACGACTCGTGCGGGTTGACCGCCGGCGGCTGGCGCCAGTTTTTGAACTTGATGCCGCACTTGAACGAGGCATTGCACTCCCTCATCCATTCCTGCTCGGGAATCCCCAGGAAGTCGAAGAACACCGACTGGAGGTTGGGAATCGTCGCCTCGCCGACCCCGATCTTCGGTAGCCCCGGCGCCTCCAGCAGCGTGATCCGGATGTCGGGAAACGCCTTCTTCAGATAGCTCGCCGCCATCCACCCGGCCGTGCCGCCGCCGAGGATCACGACCGATTCGATGCGGGCGGTGTCGGACCGGGCGGTCGAGTCGATCACGGGGGGCTCCTGGCGGGGGAAGGCGATCGGGCCGAGAGAATCGGCCTCGATTCCCCGGCCGGATTCATTGGCCGGTGCGGTGCGGATGATACCCCCGCGGCCGACGGTGTTCCACTTTTCGGTCGTACCCAGGTGCGGCAGCTTCGGGATCGCCAGCGACCGCCATCTGTTGCAGATCGTTGCCAGATCGTTGCCAGATCGTTGCCAGATCGTTGCCAGCGCACAGGCGAGGCGGGGATCGGCGAACGCTTGAGGAGTGACGAGGTGCCTCCGAGAAACGA
>JBAWVV010000135.1:0-10621 GCA_037147115.1 Planctomycetia bacterium
CCGGTGCACAGAGCGCTGGCGGTGTCGCCCCCCGCCACCGAGAAAGCGAGGGGGAAATTGCTCGATCCGAACACGGCCACCGGGCCGAGCGGCAGCTTCATGCGGCGCAGATCGGGGCGCGGCAGCGGTTGCCGGTCGGGAAGGGCGCGGTCGATGCGGGCATCGACCCACGATCCGTCACGGGCCGCCGCCGCGAACAGGCGCAGCTGCCCCACGGTGCGGCCACGCTCCCCCGTCAGCCGCGCGACGGGGAGGGCCGTCTCCGCCTCGGCACGCTCGATGAGCGCATCGCCGAGAGCGAGGATCTCCTCCGCAACGCGCTCGAGGAAGGCGCCGCGATCCGCGCCGCTCGTCCGGGCGAACGGTCCGGCGGCGCCCTCTGCGGCGGCGATCGCCTCGTCGCAATCCATCGGCCGGGCGAGGTGAAACTTCCCCTCGAGCTGGGTGCTGCCGGCAGGGGACGAGGCGACGAATGTCCGGCCGCTTTTTTGCAGGGTGGAAGCGACGAAATTGAGACCGTGGAGCGGGGCTGCCATTGGGATTCCTGCGGTGGACTGGGGGGCTCGTCAGACGGTGACGACTTCGTTCGTGAGCGTGCCAACGCCGTCGAGGCGGATCGTCACGCGGTCGCCCGGCTGGAGCGTGAACGATTCGGTTGGAACGACCCCGGTGCCGGTGAGGAGCACGACGCCGTGGGGAAAGCGTTGGCTGCGCCACAGCCAGGCGGCGAGCTCGTCGAACCGGCGCTTGATCTGGTCGATTCCGGTCTGACCCGAGAAGACTGACTCCCCGGCGCGTTCGATGTCGATGGTGATCGACCAGCGGCGGATCGCTGCTTCGTCGGTCTCCAGCGCCACCCAGGGGCCGAGCGCACAGGAGCGGTCGTAGGTCTTCGCCTGCGGGAGGTAGAGGAGGTTTTCCCCTTCGATGTCGCGCGAGCTCATGTCGTTGCCGACGGCGCAGCCGACGATCTTCCCTCGCGAGTTCATCACGAGGGCCAGCTCCGGCTCGGGGACGTTCCAGCGGGCATCGGCCCGGATGCCGACGGCGTCACCCGTGCCCACGACCTTCTCCGCTGCGCTCTTGAAGAAGATTTCGGGGCGGTCGGCGTCGTAGACGCGGTCGTAGGCCGAGGCGCTGAAGTCCGATTCCTCCATCCGCGCCGTCTTGCTCCGCAGATAGGTCACTCCCGCCGCCCACACCTCCTGCCGCTCGACGGGGGCCAGGAGCGTGACCTCGTTGAGGTCGTGGTGGGGGACGACCGGCTCGAGTGCCGACACGATCGCCGCCGAATCGGCGCTCTCGAAGAGGGCCGTCAGGCTCTCGATCCCGGCGGCACCGAGATCGGCGACCCGGTTATTTCCTCGCGCCGCACCGACGCGTGGCGGGCCGCCCCCCGGCGGCAGGAAGCGGCAGACGAGCGCCCGGGCGGTGCCGGGGGAGACTGTCGAACCGTGGGGCGCGGGGGAAGCCATGGATGGCGAGCTCTCGGCGGATAGGGACGCGGAAGATGCCGCGGGATTGTCCGGGCCGCGGCGGAGGTTGGCAAGCGTGCGGGGCTTTCGCCCACGGCGTCGTCGCGGTACCGTGGTGCCAGAGCCGAGAAGTGTTCGGGGGAGTTTTCCGGGGGAGATCCAGCATGATCGATCGATCGTCGCACGCGCCGCAGTCGCCCGAGCCACTTGGCGACGATTCCCAAGGGGCCATTTCGCCGGCGCCGCGCCGCGCGGGGCTCGGCCGCCGCCGGTTCCTCCAAGGCGCCGCCACCACCCTCGCCGCAGCTCCGGCCTGGAGCTTCATGATCGTGCCCCGCCATGTGCTCGGGGGGGAAGGACACGTGCCGCCGAGTGAGCGCGTCAACCTCGCCGGCATCGGTGCCGGCGGCATGGGAGGGGGCGACATTGCCACCTTCGCCAAGCTCGGCGCGAATGTCGTCGCGCTGTGTGACGTCGACGACGAGCGGGCCCGCGGCTCCTTCGACGCCCACCCTAAGGCGACGCGCTACAAAGACTTCCGGAAGATGCTCGACAAGGAAGCGAAGCACCTCGACGCCTGCACCGTCGGCACCCCCGATCACACCCACGCCGTCGCCGCCATGGCCGCCATCTCCGCCGGCAAGCACGTGTACGTCCAGAAGCCCCTCACCCACACCCTCCGGGAGGCCCGCACCGTCACCGAGGCGGCGCGCCGGGCGGGCGTGGTTACGCAGATGGGAAATCAGGGGCACGCCACCGAAGGGGCGCGGCTCACGAACGAATGGATTCAGGCCGGCATCATCGGCGACGTTCGGGAGGTCCACACCTGGTCCGATCGGGCCGGCCGCCTCTGGAAGCAGGGGATCAGCCGACCCACCGGCTCCCCGCCGATCCCCGCCACCCTCGATTGGAATCTGTGGCTCGGCCCCGTTGCTGAGCGTTCCTACCACCCGGCTTACTGCCCCCACTCGTGGCGCGGCTGGGTTGACTTCGGCACCGGCGCCCTCGGCGACATGGGCTGCCACATCATCGATCACCCAATGTGGGCGCTGTCCCTCGGCTCGCCGACGACGGTCGAATCGCGGATCACCCTCGACGGCGCCTACCTCGAGGGGAACACGCGCAACTTCGACACCTTCCCGATTGCGGCGATCGTGACCTACGATTTCCCTGCCCGCGAGGCTGGCGGAAAAACCCTCCCTCCCGTCCGCATGACCTGGTACGAGGGGGGGCTGATGCCGCCGACGCCCCCCGAGCTTCCCGGGCACGAAAAGCTCCCCGACAACGGCGTTCTCTACGTCGGATCGAAGGGGAAGATGTTCCATTCTTCCCATGGCGGCACGCCACGGCTCCTCCCCGCCGATCTCGCTGACAGCGCCAAGGCGGTCCCCCCGTCGATCCCCCGCTCTCCGGGCCATTACGAGGAATGGCTCCTCGCCTGCAAAGGGCAAGGGATAACGATGTCGAACTTCGACGTCTCCGGCCCCCTCACCGAGACGGTCCTCCTCGGTGTCCTCGCGATGCGCACCCCGGGGGAACGGATCGAGTGGGACGGCCCGAATCTCCACGTCAAGAACCTCCCCGACCTGAATCAGCACCTTCACATCGACTACCGCCCCGGGTGGTCGCTCGGATGAACCAGATGCACCACTTCGTTTTCCGCGTTGCCCTCCTTGGAGCCCTCCTCGGGGCCTTCAGCGCCCGCCAGGCCTTGGCCGCCGACCCTGAGCTCACCGTGGCGGAGAAGGCTGCCGGCTGGCAACTCCTCTTCGACGGCCGCTCGACGACCGGGTGGATGAGCCCGAAGGGGAAGCCGCTCCCCCCCAGTCATGTTCAGGACGGGGCCCTCAATCCCCATCCCTGCGACTACATGCTCGTCTACGAAAAACCGCTCGACGACTACGAGCTGTCGCTCGAGTTCAAGCTCAGCCCGAAGTGCAACAGCGGGATCTTCGTCCGCACGTTCCCCCTCGAGCCGCGACCGGGCAAGGATGTCGGCTTCAACGGCCTCGAGATCGCCATCGACGACACCACGACGGCCGATTTCCACGACAGCGGCGCCTTCTACGATCTCGTCAAGCCGACGGCCAACGCGATGAAACCGGCCGGCGAATGGAACACGGCGCTCGTCACGAGCCGCGGGCCGAAGCTCGAGGTGGCCATCAATGGCCGCACGGTGTCGGCCATCGATCTCGACTTGTGGCCGGAGATGAACCGTCGCCCCGATGGCTCGACGCACAAGTTCGACGTCGCCTTCAAGGATCATCCGCGTCGCGGATACGTCGGCCTCCAAGACCATGGCTCCGATTGCTGGTACCGCAACATCAAGCTCCGCCCGTTTCCCACCGCGGCGAAGTGATCAGCGGCCCGTTGCCCCCACCTCTCGGAGATGCCCCGTGCTTCGTGATTTCCTCAAGTACCAGCCGCCCGGGCAGACCGGGGAGCCCGGGGAGGTCGACCGCCCCACGAACACGCGCTGGCTTGTCGTTGCCTTCGCCGTGTCGCTTGCCGTCCTTCAGTATGTCGATCGAGTCTGCATCTCGCTCGCCGGGCCGCTGATGCAGAAGGATCTCGGGCTCACCGACAGCCAGATGGGGAAGGTGTTCTCTGCTTTCACCCTCGCCTACGCTCTGTTCGAGATCCCGGGTGGATACCTGGGCGACTGGATCGGCCCGCGGAAGGTGATCCTGCGGATCGTCCTGTGGTGGAGCTTCTTCACCGCGGCCACCGGGTGGGTGGGCGGCTTCGCGGGGCTCATCATTGTCCGCTTCCTGTTCGGCGCCGGGGAGGCGGGCTGCTTCCCCAACATCTCCAAGGCGTTCAAGCGCTGGCTCCCCCCCTCCGAACGCGCCCAGGCCCAGGGAATCCTCTGGTTCTCGGCACGGTGGGGCGGGGCAATCACGCCGCTGCTCCTCTTCGCCCTCCTCCAGCAGGTGAATTGGCGAACCGCGTTCCTCATATTCGGCGTGGTCGGAGTCGTCTGGGCGGTCGCCTTCAACTGGTGGTACCGCGACGACCCGCGCGATCATCCCCAGGTCAATGCCGCCGAAGCAGCTCTCCTGCCGGCCGGGTCGGCGACCGGTGACGACCACAAGCACATTCCCTGGCTAGCGATGTGCCGTTCACCGACGGTGTGGGCACTGTTCGGGCAGTACTTCTGCATGAGCTACGCCTGGTACTTCTTCATCACCTGGTTCCCCAAATACCTCCTCGAGGCCCGTGGCTTCGACCTCAAGGGAAGCGCGATCCTTTCGGGGATGCCCCTGGCGCTCGGGGGTCTGGGAGCGTTTGTCGCTGGCTGGATCACGCCGCCGCTGGTGCGTCGCTTCGGCCCTGGCAGGATGCGCCGCGGCCTCGGCTTCGGCGCGATGACCGCGGCCAGTCTCCTGTTCTTCGCCTCGACAAAGGTCTCCGATCCCTACCTGGCGGTGGCGCTGATTTCCCTGGCGAGCTTCGCCATGGATCTGACGCTGCCGGGATGCTGGACGACCTGCATGGATATCGGCGGCCGCGGCGTGGGGTCGCTTTCCGGGGCGATGAACATGATGGGAAATCTCGGCGGATTCGTCTCGCCCTGGGTGGTCGGCATCATCATCGATCAGCAGGTCAACCGGACCGGCACGGTGCTGGGGGGACTGATCGCGTCGGTCGGTACTTGGAATCTCACCTTCCTGATCACGTCGGGCTTTTGCCTCCTCGGTGCCTGCTGCTGGTTGCTCGTCGATCCGGTCACGCCGCTGGATCTCGGCGATCCGGAGCGGTTGGCAGCGGAAGCGGTGTGACTTAAAAAACGCCCGGACCCCGCGACGGCCTTCCGTCACGGGGTCCGGGGATGAAAAAAGCCGGATCAGGCTCCGGCTGGATCAGGCCACCTTGAGATTGACGGTGAAGTCGACGGCCGACTTCGTCGGCGTCCGCAGTTGAAGCGTGTAGGTGCCGCCAGCCACCACCGGCACCGTGGCGATCGACCGCGGCCGCGACGACGAGGGCTCGAGTTCGATCACCTCACGACCGTTGGCGTCGTAGAGGGCGAGCTTGGCCCACGCCCCGCCCGCGCCGGGCAACAGCGCGATCGACAGTTGGCCGTCGGCCGCAGCGGTGAACGAGAAGGCCTGGCGATCCTTCTTGTCGGCAAGGGTGCCGGTGATTTGCGCGAGGCCCGAGGCATCGAAGAGAATTCCGGTGGCCACGACGGCGGCGTGCTTGGAATCGTCGGACGATTCTTGCTCGGTCCCCTCGACGTCGTCGAGGCTGTCCTCGGCGTCGACGCTCGTGTCGCTGCCGATGCCGCCGGCGAGCGAGTCGACACCCCTACCGCCATCGAGCCGGTCGTCGCCCGCCTCTCCCATGACCGTGTCGATGCCGTCGTCGCCGTAGAGGGCGTCGTTGCCAGTGCCGCCGTTGATTGAATCATCGCCGACGCCGCCGTATTCGACGTCGTTGCCGTCGTCGCCATTCTCGGTGTCGTTACCGGCACCGCCGTCGAGCCAGTCGTCGCCGCCGCCGCCGTTCAACTTGTCATCGCCAGCCGCGCCGGAGAGCGAGTCATCACCGAGGCCGCCGAAGAGGCTGTCGATGCCTGCTCCACCGATCTCAGTGTCGTTGCCAGCCGCCCCCTGGAGGATGTCATCCCCCTTGTTGCCCATGAGTTTGTCGTCGCCGTCGCCTCCCATGAGGGTATCTTTTCCGGAGCCGCCGCGGAGGGAGTCGTTCCCCGCGCCGCCGGAGGCGGTCGACGGGATCGCGGTGTTATTTGTGAAGAAGTCGTCACCGGCGTAGCCGGCAAAGGTAATTGCCTTCACGTCGGAGGACTTGTACGAGCGGGTCGTTGTCCCCGCGGCGTTGCTGATCGTGGCCACGACGTTCACGCCGTCGTTGCGGACGACCGACACGTCGGCCGTCACGGAGCCCATGATCGCGAGGATCCCGGTCGTCGAGTCGAGGCCGATGCCGGCCGTGAGAACGATCCGGCCCTCGAGCGATTCGCAGTGGAGCCGCGATTCGATCGGGCGAGTGTGGAACGGTTTCCGACGGGGTGATGAAAGGCGACGGGGCGTGGACATGATGGTGCGTTCCTGACAGGCTGGATGCGAGGGAGGCGTGTCCTGCGGCGGACGTGATGCCGATCATACGCCGCTGTGGTAAAGCCCCTACTTTCATGACCGTGAGGTAGCTTGCGGGTCTGTCATCGAGTGCCGGCGGGCGGATGGTACGCCGCGGTGGCGATGGCAGGGCTGTCGAACGTGACAGGTCGAAATGGTCGGGATCATCATCCGTGCTCAAGGAGAGAACCGTTGGATAAGCAATCGTCATCGCTGTCAGATCCCCACGGCCCCGTTGCCGCCGATGTCTACGCTGTCGTTTCGGCGGCGCAGGGGCCATCCGGAGCGCTGCCGCTCACCGATGAGATGCTGCGGCACTCCCCCTCGGGGGATCTGTTCGGGCTGTCGCAAAACGTCGGCATGGGATGGGCGGCCGCGGGATCGGCCGATCCGCAATTTTTAATCCTCTCCACGCAGGGGGGCGTGCGCGCCCCTGATGGCCGCCCGGTGGCCCTCGGCTATCACACCGGCCACTGGGAGATCGGGCTCCTTGTCGAAGCAGCTGCGGAGGAGTTGCGCCGGCTCGGCAAGGTTCCCTTCGCCGGCTTCTGCTCCGATCCCTGTGACGGCCGCAGCCAGGGAACAACGGGAATGTTTGACAGCCTCCCCTACCGCAACGACGCCGCCACGGTGCTGCGACGCCTTGCCCGGTCGCTGCCGCTGCGGCGTGGCGTGCTCGGGATCGCCACCTGCGACAAGGGCCTTCCGGCGATGCTCATGGCGCTGTGCGGGCTTCCTGATCTCCCCGGCGTGATCGTCCCCGGCGGCGTCACGCTTCCGCCCCAAAGCGGTGAAGACGCCGGAAAGATCCAGACGATCGGCATCCGCTACAGCCACGGCCTGATCACGCTGGAGGAGGCGGCCGATCTCGGCTGCCGGGCCTGCGCCACCCCCGGCGGCGGGTGCCAATTCCTCGGCACGGCGGCGACGGCGCAGGTGGTGGCGGAGGCCCTCGGCCTCACGCTCCCCCATGCGGCGCTGGTCCCCTCGGGGCAGCCGGTGTGGCGCGACCTGGCCGTCCGATCGGCGCGGGCGCTGGTGTCGCTGGCCGAGACCGGTGCGACGACGCGCGACATCATCACCCCCGCTGCCCTGCGCAACGCGATGGTGGTCCACGCGGCGTTCGGTGGCTCGACGAATCTCCTCCTCCACATTCCTGCCTTCGCCCACGCCGCCGGCATCCCGCTGCCGACCGTCGATGACTGGATCGAGGTCAATTCCATCGTGCCGCGCCTCGTCAGCGTTCTCCCGAATGGGCCTGTCCACCATCCGACCGTGCGCGTGTTCCTCGCCGGTGGCGTGCCGGAGGTGATGCTCCATCTCGACGGCCTCGGCCTCATCGACGGCTCGGCGCGGACCGTCTCGGGCTGGACGGTGACCGAGACCCTCGACTGGTGGCGGACGAGCGAGCGCCGCCGCCGGTTTCGAACGCTCCTGACCGAGCTCGACGGGGTCGATCCCGACGACGTCATTCTGGCGCCGGAGAAGGCAGCCCGGGCCGGGCTCAAGCGGACGCTCGCTTTCCCGCGTGGCAACCTCGCGCCCGAGGGCTCCGTCGTTAAGGCGACGGCGATCGATCCGAGCGTCATCGGCGCCGACGGCGTCTATCGCCATGAGGGGCCGGCACGGGTGTTTACGAGCGAACGCTCCGCCATCGCCGCGATCAAGGAAGGGCGGATCGTCGCCGGCGACGTCATGATCCTCGCCGGCGTCGGCCCGATGGGGACGGGGATGGAGGAGACCTATCAGGTGACCAGTGCCCTGAAGCAGATCCCCGGGGGCAACCGGGTGGCGCTGATCACCGATGCCCGCTTCTCCGGAGTTTCCACCGGGGCCTGCATTGGCCACGTCGGCCCCGAGGCGCTCGCCGGCGGCCCGATCGGCAAGCTCGTCGACGGGGACATCGTCCGGATCGTGATCGACACCGGCCGCGTCAGCGGCTCGATCGATCTGGTCGATTGGGCGGGGCAAAACGCGGGGGGCCCGAGTCCCCAGGAAGGGGCTGTCGAACTGGCCCGGCGCTCCTCGCGCGGCGACCTCGCCCCCGATCCCCATCTCCCCGACGACACGAAGCTCTGGGCGATCCTCCAATCCGCCAGCGGCGGCACCTGGCGCGGCTGCATCTACGACACCGAGCGGATCGCGGCCCGACTCGCCGGAAGGTGATCGGCCGCCGCGGGACTCCGCGGCTTGCGTCTGCCGGCCGTGGGGCGGAAGCTCACAACTCCCCACCGGCCCGGCTCGTCATCGCAATCAGAACGGCTGGATCGATCGCTTCGTCAAGCGTCTGCACCGAGCCGTCGCCGGCGAGCGCCTGGAGCACTTTTCCGACGAGTCGCGACCTCGGCTTGAGCGAGGTTCGGAGGGCCGATGTCCCGGTGCCGAGGCCCCAGCCACTGTAGCGGCCGACGTCGGTGATCCCGGGCCACGAGTAGTGGGAGACGCTCCAGTGGGCACCGTCGTCGAGGGAGTAATCGCCACTCTCGACGAGCGCGACGGTGTGCGATAGTCCGTCGCTCACGTCGGCCATCCGGACGGGACGGTCGTAGCATGGCACCGCGTAGATGCCTTTCCCGGCAATCCACCCGAGCCCCTCCGGCACGAGCATCCCGGTGAAATCGGCGGCGCTGACCCGGTCGGGGAAGAACCAACGGTCGACGCGATGGTCGGCGTCGGGTTCGGCGGGGCCGGGGCCGAGGAGGGCGGCGAAGTCGATCCCACCGGCAACACCGGAGCGCGAGTTGTAGATCTTGATTCGGGCCTCGACGACCTCCTTCTCTTGGGTCTCAGGCGGGCACGCGAGGCAGTAATTGTTGTAGAGCGAAGCGACGGCTCCTTCCTCGATATGGGGCAGGATGGCGATCGCCCAGGACTGCGGAATAATGAAGTCGGAGCCGGTGTTGCCGGTCGACTCGAGGTGTTGGACCTTTCCAGGCTTCGGTCGGCCTGACGCGAAGGGGAAAGCGCGGCGAAGATCATGGTAACCGTGGAGCGCCAGGCCGAGTTGCTTGAGATTGCTTTGCGTCTCCATCCTCGAGGCTGCCGTGCGCGCCTGCTGCACGGCCGGGAGGACGAGCCCCAGGAGTGATCCGATGATGGCGATCACGACGAGAAGCTCAACGAGCGTGAAACCGGTGGTGGCGATCGCGCGGAAGGCTGTCGTGGCTGGCGTGAAGGGAACATCGCCGCCGAGACGGGAAGAACGCATGGTGGGACTCTTCGGGAAGTGAGGAACCGAGAGGAGGCATGGTTGGTTGACGATGCCACCCGCTTTCGTCGGAAGTTATTTAACCATCACACGCCGAGTGTACCCCTGTAACTTTCGTGAGTCCGTGATGGCTTAGGAAGCGATCCTAACAGCTCGGTAAGGTCCCGCTGCGGGGGAAGAGCGGAGTCGGGCGTGGATGCGGGGGCGGGCAGAGGGCGCCGCCGCGATGTCAGGCCGCGGCAGATGGGGAGCGCGGACGCCTTGGCCGCGGGCCGTTGAGAAGCAGACCTAGCGGCGTGTGGCGGACGAGGAGTTGGTAGCTCGCCAGGAGGATCGCGGTGGCGAGCATCGTCACGAGGAGAAACTTGAGCACGCCGGGCAAGGGCCAGCCGCGCGAGATTTGCTGGAGCACGATGAGCAGCGGCATGTGGGCGAGGTAGAGCCAGTAAGCGGAGTCAGAAAGGTAGCGCCACATGCGGCTCTCCGCCGGCACGAGCCAGCGGAAGAAGCCGATCGCGGCAAAGCTCATCAGCCAGGCGTAGAGCACCTGAGGCAAGGCGCCAGCCGCGGGGAACTGCATCGTGGCGAGCCCAGCGGGGAAGCAGATCAGAAGCCCGACGAGCAACGGCACAAGCCACCGCCGACCGACGCTTTCGACGTCATCTGTCGCCCTGGTTTCGGCGAGGAACAACAACGCTCCGTAGCCGAAGAAAACAGCGTAATAGGCGAGGACATGCGGCTGGGGGAGGAGCCCGGCGGAGGTGTCGGGGCCGAAGCCCGGGCTGAGCAGCCCCATGAAGAGTTGCGGGAGGAGCGTGAGCGGCACCGTCCAGAGG
>JBAWVV010000136.1:0-10509 GCA_037147115.1 Planctomycetia bacterium
CGTTGGCCGGCGGTGGCTGCATCCCGGATCGTCTCGACGCGTGGCGGGGCCGCAAGAACCCGATTTCTACGACACCATTCCGCCGCCCCGTGCGATACCATTCCGCCGCACTCGTTGCGAGGGAGGGACCGTCGTGCCCGGCACCTTGGCGCTGTCACAGGCGAAATGAGCGTTCGTTGCGTGCACCAAGCGAGCCGGATACTCTGCGCAGGCCCGGGGGATCCTGGCCTAGTTCCGGCCGCCGCGACGTGAATCTCGTGTCTGCCACTGGGTTCTGCGGCGGCCCCGCTCCCGGGCCTCCTCCGGCGGAAAGCCCCATGCCATCTTCGGCCGCTAGCGAGCGTCCCCTCCACGTCGCCCTCCTTGCCGACGGCGTTTATCCCTACCGGCTCGGCGGGATCCAGCGGCACACCCGGATGCTGGCGACTCACTTCGCCAAGGCCGGCGTCCGGGTTTCACTCCTCCACTCGGCCGACACTCCCGAACTGCGGGCCCGGGCCGAGGCCCTCGACGACTTCCCTGCCGAGGCGCGCGCGAGGATCAAAAGCCTCGTCGTCGTGCCGCCAAAGCCCGGCCGCTACCCCGGCCACTATCTCCACGACTGCCGCGCCTATTCGCGCGTCCTCCTCGATCGCTACCGGAAGGAGAAGGTCGGGGCCGATTTTGTCTATGCCCAGGGGCTGACCGGGATCGCCTTCGGGGCCGCCCGGCGCCGGGGGGCCACCGATCTTCCCCCCGTCGGCGTCAACCAGCACGGCTACGAGATGTTTCAGAAGGCGGCCAATCTCCGCGCCTGGCTCGAACAATTCGTCCTCCGCGGACAGGTCGTCGCCCTCGACCGCTCCGCCGACGTCGTTTTCACCTTCCCGCGGAAGATCCGCGCGATCGTCGAGCGCCACTGCAAAGTGCCGGCCGAACGCCTCGTCGAGGTCCCCAACGCCATCGACGGCAGCTGGATCGTCGCCCATCGGCCGGCGCCGACGGCCAAGCGCCGCTTCCTCTTCATCGGCCGGCACGAACGCCGCAAGGGGGTGCCGGAGCTCCTTGCAGCGATCGGCCCGCTGCGGGCCCCGGGGGTCGAGTTTCACTTCGTCGGCCCGATCCCCGAGACGCTGCGTCTCAAGCGCGACGACGTCGTCTACCACGGCACCATCACCGACACCGCCACGCTCCAGGGGATCCTCGACTCGAGCGACGTTCTCCTCTGCCCGAGCTTTGCCGAAGGGATGCCGACCGTCGTCCTCGAGGCGATGGCCCGGGGCTTGGCCGTGATCGCCACCGATGTCGGCGCGACGGCGGAATGGGTCGGCGCCGACAACGGCGTTCTTCTCCCCCGCCCCGATGTCGGCGATCTGCGGGCCGCCATCGAGCGCTTCATCGCCCTGCCCGCCGCCGATCTCCACCGACTGCAATCGGCCTCGATCGCCAAGTCGCAAACCTGCACCTGGGATCTGGTCACGGCGAAGACCATCGACGCGATCCAGTCCCGCCGCGATGAAGTCTCTCCATAATCCAGCCTGCACCGATCCAGCCCAACGCTCGCAGCTCTCACCCGATCCGGCGGCGGAGAATGACGAGCGGATCGGCCTCGTCGCGAGCCCACTTCGCGCTCATCGGCTTGGCAAGGACGATCCCGGCGAGGAAGCCGGCGACGTGGGCCGAATAGGCCACGCCCCCGCCACCGCCGCCGGAATCGAACAGGCCACTGACGACCTGGAAGAGGAACCAGATCCCCACGGCCATGTACCCCGGCACGTCGACCATCATCCGCAACAGGATCACGCTCACGCGCCGGTGCGGATGGAGGACGAGGTAGGCCCCGAGCACCCCCGAGATCGCCCCCGATGCCCCGAGGCAGGGGGTGAGCGCTGCCTCGCCTGTGGCGTTGGTGGCCACGAAGGCCAGCGACGCGATGATCCCGGTGGCGAGATAGAAGAGCGTGTAGCGGACATGCCCCATGCAATCCTCGACGTTGTCGCCGAAGAGCCACAAAAACCACATGTTCCCCAGGAGGTGCATGACGCTGCCATGCATGAAGATGCCGGTGAGGAGCGTTAGCCAGACCGGGATCGGCGTCGGGCGCAGCCCCGGCACCGACACGGAGAGCTGTTGCCCCTGAACGGCGATCTCGCGGACGCTCGGCTCGGTGACGACGTCACGACCGGAGAGGATCTCCGCCGGCACCTGGCAGTAGGCGAGCGTGACGTCGTCGTTCTCCCCCATCCCCTGGAGCACGACAAACACAAACACGTTGAGAACGATCAGCGCGATCGTGACCAGCGGAAAGAGCGTCCGATCGGAGTTGTCGTCGGCGACGGGGAAGACCATGCATGGGCTCCGGGCTTCAGAGAGGCGATCCGGTGGCAGTTATCGACGTCACTTCGTGAACCTGTGGAGCATCCGGTGGCGGTAGGTCTGGCCGGGATCGAGCCTGGTGCTCGGCCAATCGGCGTGGTGGATCGAGTCAGGATACTTCTGCGTCTCCAAACAGATGCCGCCATGCTTGGCGTAGACCGTGCCCCCCTTGCCTGTGAGCGTGCCGTCGAGGTAGTTGCCGGTGTAGACCTGAACGCCGGGCTGATCGGTGAGGATCTCCATCTGTCGGCCACTGGCGGGGTCTCTGAGGATGGCCGCCGTCCGCAACGTCCCATCGGGCTTCCAGCCACGGAGCACGTAGTTGTGGTCGACGCCGCCGGGATTGGTGCCGTCGGCACTGGCGGGAAGGGCATCGATCGCGGCGGCCAGTGTCCCGGCCGGCTTGCGATCGGGGCGGAAGTCGAACGGTGTTCCCTCCACCTTGGCAAACTCGCCGGTGGGGATGCCGCCCTCGTCAACCGGAAGGTAGGCGTCGGCGTTGACGGTGAGCTGCTGCGGGCCGGCGTGGCCCGACGACTGGCCGGCCATGTTCCAGTAGGAGTGATGGACCATGTTGACGATCGTCGCAGCATCGGTCGTGGCCGACAGGTCGACGATCAGTTCGCCGGCAGGAGTGAGCGTGTAGACGACCTTCGCGGTGAGCCTGCCCGGATAGCCCTCTTCGCCGTCGGGCGAGACGGTCGTGAGCTCGAGCGACGGGCTGTTGCCGGCGAGATGCGGGACGGCCTTCCAGAGATGCTTGTCGAAGCCGACCTGGCCGCCGTGGAGGTGGTTAACGCCGTTGTTGGTGGCCAGTGAATACGACTTCCCGTCAAGATCGAAGGCCCCCTTGGCGATCCGGTTCGAGACCCGGCCGCAGGTGGCGCCGAAATACGGATGCCCCTTGGCGTAGGGCTCCACCGAATCGAAGCCGAGGACGACATCGACCGGTGCTCCGCCCGCTTCCTTGGCCGGGACGTGGAGCGAGGTAAGGATCGCGCCGTATTCGCTCACCGTGGCCTTCCAGCCACCGGGAACTTCGAGCGTCCAGAGGTTGACGGTGCGGCCGTCAG
Organism: Planctomycetia bacterium; assembly: GCA_037147115.1. GTDB lineage: Bacteria > Planctomycetota > Planctomycetia > Pirellulales > UBA1268 > QWOP01. The sequence goes on from JBAWVV010000136.1 coordinate 3,429, forward strand.
GGAGCGTTCCGAACGGCGTGGCGACAGGCGCATGCATGGCGGTCGAACTTCCCTGGGCTGGTTGCGGATCGGCGGCGGAAGCGACTCCCCCAAGGAGTACTCCCACGATCCCGGCGGCGGCAAAGACGGCGAACCTCGACATGGTTTGTTTCCTTCCGACGGGCAAAGGAGGGACAATCCAGCGCGGACGCCCCCCAAAGAAAGAGCATCGTAAGGGATGGACGCCCGTCATGGCAGCAGGGCGGCCGACTCACGCCTGGGGGGTCGACTTGGCGGTCACCCGCGGCTTCGGGGCGGGGGCCCCGGCCTCGACCTCGGCCTGCCGGCGGCTGATCCAGCCGTCGACGCTCCAACCCCCGCCGCCGAAGGCAATGAGGGAGATCAGCCCGCCGGCGATGGCAAGATTTTTGAGAAACTGGATCGTCTGCAATTGCCGCTGGAGCGGATCGACAAACTGCCAGAAGTCGTGGAAAAAGTAGGTGGCGGCGACGAGGAACACCAGCAAGAAGAAGGCCCCGATCCGCGTCCAGGCCCCGATCACCAGCGACAGGCCGCCGAGAAGGAGAAGGCCGATGGCGCCGAAGAGGGCGAAGGTGGGGTTTGGCACCCCTTCGGTCTTCATGTATTCGGCCGTCGCCCGGAACTGCGGGATCTTGTTCCCCACGGCACTGGCGATGAAGATCGCGGCCAAGCTGATGCGCGCCAAGAGCACCAAGAATCCCTGCATCGCCGCTGCGAGTTGCTCCATACCGACACTCTCTCGCCGGGACTGCTGGCCATCCGGGGCCGCCACGGTGGCACCGGGGGCCGTCAAGGGATGATGGTGGCTGGCCGGGGCCGATGGGGCAAGAGCAGATCAGCGGTGGAAACAGGGCAACCGGGGAAAACGGCCCGCTCCACGCCCGCAACGCCCTCACGCCGGCTGGTCGCGGGTGATGCAGTGGAGCCCACCCCGGCCCCGGACAACAACATCGAGCGGCACCGGCTCGATGACCCGGCCGGGGAAACAGGCGGCGAGGGTAGCGAGGGCCTGCCGGTCGGTCCGCTCGCGGAACACCGGCACGGCCACGAACCGATTGCCGACGTAGTAATTGAGATGGCTCGCTGGCAGCTGCACTCCGCCGTAGGAGAAGCGCGGGGGGATGTCGATCGGGATCACCTCGATTCTGTTTCCCTTCGCATCGACAAGGGTCTCGAGGAGGGCGAGATTCTCGGCGAGCGGGAGGTGGTTCGGATCGCCCCGGTCGGGCTGGCGGGCGGCGACGACGACCCCCGGCCTGACGAACCGGGCGAGCTGATCGATGTGGCCGTCGGTGTCATCACCGGCCAATTCGCCCCCCGTCCACAGGACACGCTCGACACCCAGATTCCGCCGCAGGATCACCTCGAGGCGTTCCCGCGTTACGCCGGGATTGCGTGAGTCGGTGACGACGCAGCGGGCGTTGACCAGGAGTGTCCCCTCGCCGTCGGTCTCGATCGCGCCCCCTTCGAGAATGATCCCCGGGGCGAAGATCGTGCAGCCCTCCCGGGCGGCGATCGACCGGGCAACCTGCGCATCCGCGTCCCACGGGGGATACTTGCCCCCCCAGGCGTTCCACTCCCACGTCACGGCGGCCGGGGGGAGATCGGCTCCCTTGCCCGGGACAAGAAACACAGGTCCCGTGTCGCGGATCCAGGAGTCGTTGGTGGGGATGTCGACGAGCGTCACGCCGGGGGCCCCGCCAACCATGGCGCTGGCCTCGTCGAGCACGCCTCTGGTGCCGATCACGCGCACCGGTTCATGGCGGGCAAGCGTCCGCACGATCCGGGCGTAGGCGCGGGGGATCTCGCCAAAGGGGCCGAGAAATGTGGCCCGGCGATGGGGCCAGGCGATCCACGTCGCGGCATGCGGCTCCCACTCGGCCGGCAATCGGTAGCCGAGCGCCGCCGGATTCTTTCCATCGGCCTCGTGGCCAGGGCTGGCTGTCATGGCCTAGCGCCCCCAGCGGAGCGTCAGGTCGCTGTAGGCGTCGATCCGCCGGTCTCGGAAAAACGGCCAGCGCGTCCGCGACCACTCGATCCGGGCCAGGTCACACTCGACGACAACCGTCGCCGGCTCGTCATGCGAGAGCTTGACGATCTGCTCGCCGCTCGGCGCGTAAACGACGCTCGCCCCCCAAAAGCGCAACGGCCCCTCATGGCCGCAGCGGTTGACGGCGACGACAAACACGCCATTGGCGATCGCATGGCTGCGGAGCATCGTGTCCCACGACTCGTACTGGGGGGCGTGGAGATCCTCCTCGCCACCGAGCCAACCGATCGCGGTGGGATAGAAGATCGCCTGGGCGCCGGCCATCGCCGTCAGCCGGGCGGCTTCGGGATACCACTGATCCCAGCAGACGAGTGGCCCGATGGCGAGCTTCGACGTCGGCACGCTCATGAAGCCGGTGTCGCCGGGGGCGAAATAAAACTTCTCGTAGTAGTGCGGGTCATCGGGGATATGCATCTTCCGGTAGAGCCCGACCTGCTCTCCGTCGGTCTCGAAGATCACGGAGGTGTTGTGGAACAGCCCCGGCGTGCGGCGCTCGAAGACGCTCGCCACGACAACCACGCCATGGGCCTTCGCCGCCGCGGCGACCCGTCCCGTCAGATCTCCCGGCACGACCTCCGCCTCGGCGAACTTCGCATGCTCCTCCGCCTGGCAGGGATACTCTCCGGCGAACAGCTCCTGGAGGCAGACGACGTCGGCCCCGAGACTCGCCGCTTCGGCGATCCCGGCCAGGGCCTGCGAGATATTCGCCTCGCGGTCGGGGGTGCAGGCCGACTGAACCAGCCCGATCCGGACGACGCCCGCGGGGAGAGGACGGCCCGACGCGGCCGGCTGTTCGGCGCGCAGGCTCCCCCCCTGCCCCGCCGCCTTCCGGCTCATCGCTCGACCGCCTCGAGCTTCGCCGCCGGCACCGGGTACTGCTCGGCCAGTTCGGCCACATCGCGGCGCGTGGTGGCGATCACCTGCTCACTCTCGGGATTCTTCAGCACTTTGAGAATCCAAGCCGCCACTTGCTTCATCTCGTCCACACCAAGCCCACGGGTGGTGAGGGCGGGCGTGCCGAGGCGGATGCCGGAGGGATCCATCGGCTTCCGCTCATCAAACGGGATCATGTTCTTGTTGCAGGTGATGCCGCAGCGATCGAGAACCTGCTCGGCCATCTTGCCGCCGATCCCCAGTGGCGTGACATCGACGAGCATCAGATGGTTGTCGGTGCCGCCGCTGACGAGGCGCACGCCGCCGGAGGCGAGGGCCTCGGCGAGGGACTTGGCGTTCTCCACCACCTTCATCGCATACTGCCGGAACTCCGGCCGCAGGGCTTCTGCGAAGGCGACCGCCTTGCCGGCGATGACGTGCATCAGCGGCCCCCCCTGCTGCCCCGGGAAGACGGAGCGGTCGAGCATCTTGGCGTCGGCCGAGCGGCACATGGCGATGCCGCCGCGCGGTCCGCGGAGCGTCTTGTGGGTGGTGCTCGTGACGAAGTCGGCAACCGGGACGGGGTTGTCGTGGATCCCGGCGGCGACGAGGCCGGCGTAGTGGGCCATGTCGACCATCAGTTTGGCGCCGACCTCCCGCGCGATCTCGGCGAAGGTGCCGTGGGGGATCTCACGGGGATAGGCGCTGGCACCGGCGATGATGAGCTTCGGCTTGTGCTCGCGGGCGAGCCGCGCCACCTGATCGAAGTCGAGGCGCTGATCGCTCTTCCGCACGCCGTAATGGACAAACTTGTAGAGCACCCCGGAGGCATTGAGCTTCATGCCGTGCGTCAGGTGGCCGCCATGAGCGAGGTCGAAGGCGAGGACCGTGTCGCCCGGCTGGATGGCGGTCATGTAGACCGCGGCATTGGCCTGGGAGCCGGAGTGGGGCTGCACGTTGACATGCTCGGCGCCGAACAGGCTCTTGAGCCGGTCGCGGGCGAGATCCTCGACCTTGTCGACGAACTCACAGCCGCCGTAGTAGCGATGGCCGGGGTAGCCCTCGGCGTATTTGTTGGTGAGCACGCTGCCGACCGCCTGCATGACGGCGGGGCTGGTGAAGTTTTCACTGGCAATCATCTCCAGCCCCTCGTGCTGGCGCGTCTGCTCGGCCTGCATGGCGGCCCAGACGTCCGGGTCTTCCTGTTCGATGAAGTTCACGGGGGGCCTCCTTGAAACGGGCGGGATAGAAGCGGAAGCAGGGCTCACAGCAAAGCGTAGGCAGGGCTCGAAACCCCGGCGACGGGCAGAAACTACGATTGTGGAGGGGGCGTGCGCGGGCGTCAACGAAACGCCCGATTCCCCGGGAATGCCCGGGGAGGATGCCCCGGGGACTTCTCCCGAAAACCGACCGGCGCTGGACGGCCCGCCGCGAATCTGTTTCAGACCGCTTCGGTGTCGGCGACGAGGCGTCCGGCCCGCCAGGCCTTTTCAAGCGCGGCATGGTCTCGCTCGGTCTGGTCGGCGTAGGCCACCGCGAACTTTCCGATCGCCGTGTCGAATTGATCGCCACCGCCCAGGTAGCCATCGATGGCCGCAGCGTCGCCGGAGCGGGCATGGGCGCCTGCCAGTGTCCAGCCGCACAGCTCCGCGTAACGATCCAGGCCGGCTGGCGCCAAGGCGTCGATCGCCACCGAGTATTTCATGTCGCGCAGCTGCCGCACGAAGTAGTCGTGCCCGTCGCGGGCCCGCAGCCATCCGAGGAAAATATCGCTGGTGGCCTGGATCATGCGCTGTCCCGCCACGACGCGCTGCCCTTGGTTGGCATACGGCGATGGCTCGGCATACGGGGCCAACACCGACGGCCGCGCTTCTTTGATCTGAAGCAAGAGGGGAGTGCGGTCGTCGCACACCAGCAGCGCCACGAAGCAGCGGGTGCCGACGCTGCCGATGCCCACCACGCGCATCGCGTAGTCCTCGAGGCGGTAGCGTTCCAGGAGGAAGCGGCGGGATCCGTCCAGCGACTGCAGGTAGCGCCCGATCCCGTGCCGCACGATCCGCAAGGCCCGCTCGTCGACGACGCGCTTCGTCAGCGGCGGCGACTCCACGAACTGCCGCCCATCACCAATCGGCTCGGTGATCTTTGGAAACAGTCGCTCGCCCACCCGCTGTCGGGCCTTGCTGGCCATCCGCTCGCTCAATCGCCGCGATTCCTCGTCGGTGGCGCTCGCCACCAGATCGTGGGCGTCGATGTGGAAATACCAGACTTCTACCGGGCTCATCGCGGCGAACTCGTGCATGTGGAGCCGATAGCTCGCCGCACTCCGCACCGCCAACGCGGTAGCACGCTCCTCGGAAAACCCGTTCACGCGCGCTGCCACCACCAGGCTCGCCGCCAGACGCTTCACATCCCATTCCCACGGGCCGCGGAGGGTCTCGTCGAAGTCATTGATGTCGAACACCAGCTTGCGCTCGGGTGAGGCAAAGACCCCGAAGTTGACCAGATGGCAATCGCCGCAGGCCTGCACCGTAAGGCCCGTCACCGGCGTTCCGGCCAGATCGCAGGCCATCACCGCCGGCGCTCCCCGCAGGAAGGCGAACGGGTTTTGCAGCATCCGCCCGAAGCGGATCGGGGCCAGCTCGGGCAATCGGCCTGCGTTCGATTGTTCGAGCATCGCCACCACGTCGCCGCCGGGCTCGCGCGCCGTCCAGTCGCCGTGCGACGTTCGCGGCACGCTCTGCCGCAGCGCCTTGCCCGCTTGCTGTCGGTCGGCGAAAGGGGTGCCACTCATGTCGTCACCTCGTCTAGGGCCCGGTCGCGGGCCGCGCAGCGTACTTCACAGAGTCCCGGCAACTGCCCCCGCTAGGAGCGCCACGAAAGCGTCGCCACGACCAGCACGTCGAGGATCATCGATTGCCGGGCATACGCGCGGACCGGCTTGGTGCAGACGGAGACATCGCCCAACTCGGTCTTCACATGGCCGCGGACGATGTTGTAGAGCCCGAGCATCGGCAGCAGGGCCAACACCGCAAACAGCACGTCGACCCGCACCTGAAACACCGGCGCACTGTTGGCGTAGGCCAGCAGCGCCACGGTGAGTGTGACGAATATCGCCTGGAGCGACACGACCTCGCGAAATGAGTTCACCTGGTTGACGCAGGGGGTGGCATCATCCGCCGGGGTGCCACAGACGACATCGATCACATCGCGAAGACTGGCCATCGGGGTGGTGAATTCTCTACGGGACCGAGTAAGCCGCCCCGACCCGCGAGCGGCGAACATCGACATGGGGCGGCAGGTCCATCTGACCGCGCCGCGATCCTTCGGCCACCGGCGTGGGGCGAGGGGTCAATTCCAAAAAAAGGGGCCGCCGCAAGGGATTGTCGGAGAAGATTGTGCGATCCCGCGGAGACAACGTCAACGAACGAGCGATTTCTCGGGACGAAGGATCGACGTGCGCCCCGCCACGTCGCATCCTTCTTTGAATAGATGCCGGCGACCTTGCGGGATCCCTTGACCGATCCACAAATTGAGCCTGATCCGCTGTATCCTGAACGGCGTCACGGTGGCTGCTAGGCCCGAGGCTCACCGGGCCGCACGACTCCGTCACGGGGCGCGATCGGCGATGAGTGAAACCAACGACGAGGTCGCCGAGCTGTTCGCGCGGGTCGCACGATGCCGGCCCGCCGGGATATCGCGAGCGGGACTCGGTTTCCGCTTTGCGGAAGTCCGTTATGCCAACGAAGACGACCTGCTCTCCGGCGCCGGAGCGTCTGACTACGGCGGCCGTTGGAATCCACCTGGTACGCGCGCGATCTATCTCGCCCTCGCCCCGGAAACAGCGACGAGAGAGACGTATCAAGCGGCAGCTGCCTTCGGTTTCGCGGACCAAGACCTGACGCCCCGTGTGCTGGTGGCGGTGCGATTTTCCCTGAAGCGAATCCTTGATCTCGCCGACGCCGCGGTTCGCCGACGCCTCGGATTCACCGAGAGGGATCTGATCGAGGAGGACTGGCGGGCGATCCAGAGCGCCGGGGAGGAATCCTGGACACAGGCCATCGGCCGGGGCTGCCGCGAGGGGGGCTTCGAGGCGATCCTCACGCCGGGGCACACCTCGGGCATGCTCGCGCTGCTGCT